>JALXBG010000053.1 GCA_026991605.1 Sulfurovum sp. | reverse complement strand
GGGAGAAAACTTCTTTTTGATGGTTTTTACAAAGTCACAGGACATGGGGATAAAGACAAACTCCTACCAGACTTAGAAAAAGGACAGGCTGTAAGTCTTGATGAAATCAAACAAGAACAACACTTTACAGAACCTCCGGCACGATACAATGAAGCAAGTCTCATTAAAAAGCTGGAGTCTCTTGGTATCGGTCGTCCAAGTACCTATGCACCTACCGTAACAACGCTGCAAACACGTAAATACATTGAGTTAGAGAAAAAACGTATACACCCTACAGAGATAGCGTTTACTGTAACCGAAATGCTGGAAGAGCACTTCCCTGAGATAGTAGACTCTAACTTTACAGCAAATATGGAAGAGACACTTGATGAAGTAGCCGAAGGTAAAACCTCTTGGCAAACCATACTAAAAGCATTTTATACACCATTTCTACAAAAAGTAGAAGATGGGAAGAAAAATATAAAGTCTCTCAAAGTGGCTATCCCTACAGGAGAAGACTGTCCGAAGTGTGGTTCGGAGCTACTACTTCGTAAAGGACGTTATGGTGAATTTATCGCATGTTCAAACTTCCCAAAATGTAAATACACAAAAAACACTGATGGGACAGAAGTAGAAGGCCCGGAAGAGACCGATGAGAAGTGTGAAAAATGTGGTTCTATGATGGTCATCAAGAACTCTAAGCGTGGAAAATTTCTTGCTTGTTCTGCCTACCCTAAATGTAAAAATGCCAAGTCACTTGAGCCTACCAAAGAGCTTACTGTACCTTGTCCAGAATGTGGAGGAAAACTCCAGGAGAGAGAAGGTAGACGCGGTAAATTTTTTGGTTGTGTCAACTACCCAAAATGTAAGTTCATCGCAAACTTTGAACCTACAGATAAAAAATGTCCAGAATGTAACTATATGATGGGTAAAAAAAGCCTCAAGTCCGGTGATGTGTATGAGTGTTTCAAATGTAAAACAAAAGTTGAAGCTACGAAATAAGGTAGCTTCGAATCTCTTTCTTTAAGGCTGTCCACTCTTCCCGATAAAGGGAAATATATTCCACTAGAAAAGTATATTCATCATTTTTCATTTCAAGTAACATCTTATGAAGCAGATTAACAAACTGTGTCGCCCCAATAGTAGCAGACAATCCTACAGCATCTACGCAAAATGCACGTAACTCTGCCACTTTACCATTATAAATCATCTCTTCTACCAATATATCTGAATTATCTAAGGCTTCTAAAATTTGAGCAATAATTTCTTTATAATATTGTTCACTTCTTACATAGTTAATTCCTTTATCGATATCGAGTATAGTCTTATCCCCATGTCCTCGATTTGATATAGTATTTGAAGTATCTACAAATTCATCAGTATCTAAAAATTTCTCAAAGGCTCGATAAAGCTGCCCCACCTTATAAGGTTTTATCACACAGGCATTTATCCCTGCAAATATCATCTGTTCTAATTCATTATAAAAACCCAACCCTGTCACTGCAACTACAGGAATCTCTTTTAGTAATGCATTTTCTCGTATCTTTCGTGTGGTATCATAGCCATCCATTACCGGCATATTTATATCCATCAACACAATATCTGTATCGGGGTTTTCTGCTAAAAAAATTAATGCTTCAACACCATTCTCTACTGAATATACATCTAATGATGATGCATCTAAAATGCTTTTGGTCACCTGCTGGCTTACCTGATCATCTTCAACAAGCAATACTTTTTTTGTACCAAAAATATTAAAGTCCTCTCTAGATACTTTTGGCGCATCAACAATAGAGAAACCCTGCATTTCCTGTCTAATATTTAATTTTTTCTTTTTAGTACCTTTTAGACATAACTCTTTCAATACTTCTTCTACATCACCAACAATCAAGGGAGTGTACAATACTGCATCTGCAATATGCACTGCCCTATCTTCTCTCTCTTCACTCTTAAAGACATCAAAAATAATAACCACTTTAAAAGTCTGTTTATTGGCAATATTTTTAAGATATTCAAATACTTTTTTTGTTACATCTTTTTCTTTGATGATAATAAAACTAAGTCCACTCATATTTGGTTTATAAAGTGCCAAATTTTCTGATGATTTAAAAATAACATCTATACCAAAAGAGTCTAATATCTCTTTTAATGCTTCAGTCTTTTCAATATGTGTATCAATAAGTAATGCTTTTTTACCGGAAAGTATATGTTTTAATGTTTCTTTTTTGCTTTTATTATTAGCATCATCCATATAAGGAAGTATCAACTCATATACAGTCCCATGTTTTTCATTACTTGTTACATAAAAAGTACCTTTCATATTGGAGACCAATTCATTAATAAAGAAAAAACTAAATTCTTTTTTACTCTTTTGTATCTCTTCCCAACTTTTTGGGACAAAAAGGTCTTCTATCTGTATCGGAGTGAGATACAACCCTTTGTTTTCAATACAAAAAACCAATGTATCTGGAGTAGTTCTCTTTATATTTAAAATCACATCTTTTGTATCTTTATTGTCAAATATATCTGAGAGTAAATTATGTAGTATTTGATAAATTCTTGCAGTATCTCCTACAAGGTACCGTGTTAAATCCAAATCGATATTATATTGTAAGGTACGATTCGTTCCTTTTAAATATGGGGCAACAACATTGGTCAATTTATGCAACATATTGCTCAATTGAAATGGTTCTTGTTTTATCATAATATTACCCGATTTAATTTTGAGAAAATCTATCATTTCATAGGTAGTTCGTAGCAGTTCTTCATCATGCTTTTTTAAATTTTCCAATTGACTCAAAATCTTTTGTGTATCTATTTCATGTAAAGGTGTTGCTATCAAACGTTTTTCATCGTCTACAGTTTTAAGTGCTACTGTTTTTATTTTTTCACCCATTTTTTCTAGTAATAAACTTTGTTTTTTTTCTATATCATTCTGCCGTTCTTGTATTTTTTTATGTCTTATGCGGAGGTTTTTTAACTGATCAGAAGAAAGGAATAAAGAAAGAATCCCGATAATACCTAAACCAAATAGTGCTACCCACAAGGTCTGATCTTCTTTTTCAACAAATACTTTCTTTTCTATATACTTCACTTTTTCTTTAATAACTGTTTCAATCTGTGGATTTTCTAAGATAAAAGAGTGGAAAAAACGACTACGAAGTTCAAGGTAAGCCAATGCCAAATTATCTCCGCGTGTATAAGGTCCAACTTTGAGAAAATATACCCCTTCCTTCTCCTCTATCTTTACCGTAGCATCTTCATTCATCTGAGCTTTTTGTAAACGTCTGTTTTGAGAAAGTATTTTCTCATATCTAGCTTGTTCTATCTCGATATTTGTCTGATTTTCATCAGAAGAAAGAATAATAAAACTCTGTGCCAACTGTGCAGATACGTACGTCAAGGTGGAGATCAGTATCAACATATAGTATATTATTCTACGCATCTTTTGTTTCCATATTTTTCATTTCACTCCCTACTTTATTCTGATATCGTTCAACTTCATTTTGCAAAATTTTAATTTTAGAAATTTGTCTTGCACTTCGAAAAATTAATAAAAACCCTATCAATGCCAAAATCAATAATCCAATCCATTCACTGTCAAGATTTTTCCAAAAATTTTGCAATGAAATAAAAGAAGTCTGTGGAAAACTTACTTTTGATATCGTTTTTATAACAGTACTCACTTTTGCTTTGCTATTTGTTTTATCGATATAGCTTTCTTTTGTTTTTTCTGGTGTTACTATCTTGAAAGGAATGATTGTCGAAAATGTATTATTGACAATAAACATATCAGAAAACTTTTTATGTAACAAATAAAAAATCTCTTGCTTCTCTTTTATATTTTGAATTGGACTTAATGTTATTAAAATATAAGGATCCAACTTTTCAAGCTTGGGTACAAGTTTATGCTCAGAAAGAAAGGTATCAATATGACTATGTACAGAAAAATATTGTTTCGTTTCTCGTAAGAATTCTTGCGCTTTTTGAGTATCAAGCATTGCATATAAAATTATTTTCTGATTTAAATCTTGTGCATAGCTATGGCTCATAAACAAAAAAAGTATAATAAAAAATTTCATCTTCTCATAACGTTACTCTCCCCTGAAAAGTAATTATATAATTCTATCATAGCATATATTTTCGATATATCTACCTAAATATCCTTATTTCTCTTATGCTTTTAGCTTTTTTATTATCTGTATCCTACAAGCTTCTGCTATAATTTTGGGATGAAACAAATATTTTTATGCGCTATCAATAACATTCTTTCTGGTACCTGCCTTGAAGACTGTAAATTTTGTACTCAATCCGTACGTTACCATGCAGATATCGAAAGATACAACTATAAAAAGATTGAGCAAATTGTTCAAGAAGCTAAAATCGCTAAAAATAATGGTGCTCTAGGGTACTGTTTGG
Source organism: Sulfurovum sp. (assembly GCA_026991605.1). Lineage (GTDB taxonomy): Bacteria > Campylobacterota > Campylobacteria > Campylobacterales > Sulfurovaceae > Sulfurovum. Next base: position 17,682 of record JALXBG010000053.1, on the reverse strand, counting down.
TAACAGCAGGTAAAGGATTAAATGATAAGAAAGTAGATTTTGTTGCACGTGCTGCAAAGGCTATCAAAAAAGAAGTAGAGGGGCTCAATCTTATTGCCTGTAATGGTACAGCCAACAAAGAGCAACTCACCTACCTTAAAGAGCATGGATTAGACAGTTACAATCACAACCTAGAGACCTCAGAGCGTTATTATGCGGAGATTTGCTCTACCCATCCTTGGAGTGAACGCTATGAGACCTGTGAAAATGTCAAATCTGTAGGTTTGGCACTTTGTTCAGGTGGTATATTTGGTATGGGAGAAGAGAAAGCAGACAGAAATGCATTGCTTGCTTCCATTGCTTCACTCTCACCAGAATCTACCCCTCTTAATTTCTACCATCCTAACCCTGCATTACCTATCAAGACAAGAAATATTGAGATAGATGAGGCAGCTTCTATCATAAAACAAGCCCGTATACTTCTCGGTGAAGAGAAGTTACTCATGGTTGCAGGAGGAAGAGAACTCCTCTTTACAGGAAAAGAACAGCTCATGTTTGAATCTGGAGCAAATGCTATGGTCATTGGTAACTATCTTACAACCGAAGGCATTGAGGCTAGTCGTGACAAAAAGATGTTAGATACCTTAGGCTATAAGGTAGCCACAAGTTGTGATACACACTAGCATCACCCTTATTCTTGTACTATCTGTACTGATTTGGGGTAGTCCCTTTGTTGCAAAGAGCCTACGCCTACCCATTCCTTCTGTAGAAATCATACTTGGTTCTATCGTTGCGTATTTTGGTCTTATTGGGCATAACCAGTATTTTGACCTGATTGCCGAAGTAGGTTTTTTGTATCTTATGTTTTTGGCAGGAATGGAAGTAGATTTAAAGCAAATTACTAAAAGTCCCAAAATTGTCATTCAAAAATCTATGCTTTTTCTACTCTTTATCGTGATGTTTTCTGTAGTATTTGGTTTTATTTTTGACCTCAATACCATTGTTATTATCTCTATGCCTCTTATCTCCATTGGACTCCTTGCTACCCTTTCTAAGGTCTATGGTAAAGAGGAGTCATGGATACGTCTTGCCTTCATTGCAGGAGTCCTTGGTGAAATCCTAAGTATTGCAGCCCTTACAGTCTTTGATGCAGCGAGCAGTACAGGATTTAACCTTGCATTGATTATTAAAATAGGCTATTTGGCTCTGTTTATTGTGGTGATTTACATACTCTACAAAGCCCTGCATCTTCTTTTTTGGTGGTTCCCAGAGTTAAAGGGGATACTTGTCCCAAAAGCAGATACTTCAGCCCAAGATATACGCCTCTCTATGGCACTTTTCTTCATCCTTATTGCTGTAATGCTCTCTTTGGAATTAGAGCTTGCCTTAGGTGCTTTTATCGCTGGTATTGCTATTTCTGCCTTTTTTCATCATGAGAAGAAGTTAGAAGAGAAAATGTCTAGTCTCGGTTTTGGATTTTTGGTACCATTGTTCTTTATACATGTAGGGGCATCTTTTGACCTTAATGCCTTACTTTTGGAAGGTGTTGTTTCTGGTGCCATTCTCATAACCGTACTGATGATTCTATCTAGAGTATTGGCAGCAATAGTATTAAAAGGGATTTCAGGGGCTAAAGATGCGCTACTCATAGCACTCTCTCTTTCTATGCCCTTAACATTGCTTGTAGCAGTTGCGACAATTGGGTATGAGACAAAACTCTTAGATTTATTAACCTACTACCAACTCATTCTTGCAAGTATCTTTGAGATACTCTTCTCTATGACGATGATTAAAATTTTACAAACAAAAGGGGTAAAGAGAGAAAAGAATTAGTCTTCTTTACTCATCTCTTTTACTGCCTTCTCATAGGCTTTATCTGCAGCCTTTTTTGCTTCTATTTTTTCTTTTTCTACATCAATATCATTTACTTTTGGTGTAGCACTACTACTAGGCGTTGCTTTTACAGCTTTTGAGGTAGATGCTTTTATTAATTTTACTTTGGCTGCTGCAGTTTGGGCTTCTTTTTGTTTCAGCAAAGCTACTTTTTTTTCTACTTCATCTTGCTTTGCTTTTGTGGCTACGGCTTCCGCCTCTTTCTGTTGCCGTTGCGCCAAATCTGCTGTTTTCTCTGCTTCCTGTTGCTTTGATTTTACAGCTTTTTGTGCCAGTGCTTCTCTCTCTAATACTTCAGCCTCTACTTGCTTTGCAAGTTTTTCAGCTCTTTGTTTTTCATACGCTTCAACTTCTCTTTTTTCTGCCTCTTTTTTTGCGGCTTCTTTTTCTGCAACCTCTTTTTTAGCTGCTGCAAGTTCTGCTTCTTTTTTTTGCACTTCTTCAAGGAGTCTTGCTTTTTGAGCAGCATCATTGTTCTTAGGAATATTAGTTTTTACTGCTGTTTCTATTTTAACTTCTTTTGCTGCTTCTTTTTTTACTGCTTCTTCTCTTAAAGTTGCTAATGCTGCTGCTCTCATAGTATTGAGCTGTTCCTCAGATGCTTTTTCTGCTTCCGTTAACGTTTGAACCTGTTGCTTAACTTTTCCTACCTCGTTTGATGCATTCACAGGAACTTCACCTTCTACCGCAACAGAAAGAGAATCAGATATCACTTCTGCTGGCTCGGTAGCAACAACAGCTTCAGCCTTTTCTTCAGCATGCTCTTTTGCTTCGGCCATCTTTTTCAAATCACCAAGTAATAGTTCTTGGTCTTGGTCCAATTGTCCAAAATTTGACTTTAACTCAAATGGATTATCTGATGCATGTGCACTCACAAATATTGCCGCTATACCTAACCATAAATATTGTTTCATCCTCTTCACTCCTTGTCCTTAAATAGTATAATGATACATTATATCATACAATAATATCATTCTTTTGGTTCGAGTTGCTTCAATTCAAAAAATTCTTTTTGAAGTCTTTGATTTTCGGCCTTTAAATGTTTTGTCTCGTCTATAAGATGTTGTTTTTTCTCTTTGAGTTGATTCCATACAGTAAGCGAATTTTCTCCATACATCAATACCCCTACATAGATACCAAAAAGAAGAATCCCTAATGAGGTAATCAAAAATGTTTTTAATGAGTACCCTGCCAATCCTCCCTCTTGTATTTCTCCTAACATAGGCTACCTACTTTGTAAACAATGATGTTCCAAGATATTCAAACTGCCCGAGCTCTGCTTCAATCTCCAATAGTCTATTGTATTTAGCAATCCTATCTGAACGTGCTGTTGAACCTGTCTTAATTTCTCCCGTATTCAATGCCACTGCAAAGTCAGCGATGAAAGTGTCTTCACTCTCTCCTGAACGATGGCTCATCACACAAGTATATCCTGAACGTTGTGCTAGACGTACCGTCTGCATAGTTTCAGAGACTGTACCAATCTGGTTTGGCTTGATAAGAATAGAGTTTGCTATATCTTTTTCGATGCCTTCAGACAAGATGGCAACATTGGTTACAAACAAGTCATCCCCAACAAGCTGTATTTTATCTCCGAGTACTTCGGTGAGTTCTTTCCAACCTGCCCAGTCATCTTCACCCAATCCGTCTTCAATAGAAACAATAGGGTATTTTTCACACATATCAGCATAATAAGCAATAAGCTCAGAACTTGTTAGCTCTCTATTTTCTGATTTGAGTACATATTTTCCATCATCATTCATAATCTCAGATGCCGCAACATCTAGTGCAATTGCTATCTGTTCACCTGCTTTATATCCAGCTTTTTCAATAGCCTTTATAATCACTTGAATAGGCTCTTCATTCGACTTAAGGTTAGGGGCAAATCCACCCTCATCACCTACGGCTGTACTCTCACCCATCTCATCAATGATTTTTTTAAGGTTGTGATACACTTCTGCACAGGCTCTAAGCCCTTCAGAAAATCTGTCAAACCCGATAGGCATTACCATGTACTCTTGGAAGTCCACAGAGTTGTTTGCATGTTCTCCACCATTGATGATGTTTAACATTGGTACAGGCATTACTACCGCATTGGCACCACCAAGGTAACGATAAAGTGGCATTTTCATACTTTTTGCAGCTGCTCGTGCTACAGCCATAGAAACACCAAGGACAGCATTGGCTCCAAGGTTCCCATAATTTTCAGTACCATCTACCTCTTTCATCGTGAGATCAATCTCCGCTTGATTAAACGGACTAAGTCCTACAAGTGCATCGTAGATAGCACCATTTACATTTTCACAAGCCTTGAGTACACCTTTACCCATGTAACGGTCACCACCATCACGAAGTTCTAGTGCTTCTCTTTTTCCTGTACTTGCACCACTTGGTACGATGGCATTTTCTACTGTGCCGTCACTTAAACTTACTGTTACTTTGACTGTAGGGTTTCCTCTAGAGTCCATTACTTCTGTTGCTACGATTTCGTCAATAAAAATCATTGTTATCCCTTACGTTATAGTTAATGCTATTATTTTATCTAAATGTTGCTGATAGCTATAATAAATAGACTATGAACATTTGTTCTTTTTTGTCTCCTGTGCCTTATTCAAGGCTATTAGAGAGCAAAATAACATTTCAATATTTACAAATATACAAATATGAGATTATGGGAATTTTTCTCGTCAAATAGGGCAACCTTATTTATACAAGGTTGTCCTTTTCTTCTCCTGGAGGCATAGGCACAAAGTACCCTATCACCAAGAGTAGTGTACCTACTACGATGAAAGAGATAATCCTCTCTATCGTTCCCGAATTGGCGAGTTCTACAAAGAAAAGTTTGAGTACCACCAAGATGAGGAGTCCGAAACCTCCTAGCCATAACAGACGTTGTGTAAACATCTTTGACAATACCATTGACAAGATAGCCACTCCCGACCAAAGTAGAGAGATACCTGTTTGGAAGTAGTTGCTATGCCACAACGCCGTACCCGTATAGGCAACTTCTTGTGAGACATGGACATACCGTGCGAAGATAACCGTAAGTAGTACCCACGTCAAAACACTAAGTACCCCATAAAGCTGTACCATCCCCTCTTTTGACCATGAAGTGCTTTGTTTCACTGTCCAATACCCAAGTAGCGCAAGTACAGCAATCTGCATCAAGTCAATAGGGTTAAGCAGAGGGAAATACCCCATCCCCATAAAGTCAGCAGGTACTATAAAGGCACGTACTTCCCAAAGTGTGAGAAAAAGTATCAAACCTCCTGCCCCAAGATTAAAGTATATTTTTTGGTACTTCCCCAAATACTTGGAAAATCGTAACAGTAGTGCTGCAAAAACAAGTGCGACAATACCCCATCCGATGAGTGTCATACTTTCTCCTGTCTGCAGAAGTGCTACATGATAATGCACTTCAAAAGTCAATACACTCACGACAAACCAAAGCGTCAACAGATGTAAGGCTTTTACATAAATCCATACCTTGTCATAAAGTGACAATAGCAGATATTGGAGTGTGACTAAGCCCATAAATATCCACAATCCGAAGCCATCAAAGGGGTGTATTGTGTAGAAATGAAAATCCACATTTTTAGATGCATAGAACAAAAATCCAGCCAAAAACAAAAAGCCCTGTAAACTTACACTTAACAATCTCCACTTCAACATATTCACTACACCGACACAAAGTAACGCACCTATTATCGCGGTTAAGACATAGGTATCATCGCCAAAATATCTTAATTGTGAAGGGGTGGCAATAAACCATAATATCAAGGAGAGCAACAAAAACAGATAGATAAAATAGTGTGTAAAACGATGCAACATCTCTCTATGCGTATCTAACAGCCAAGCAGCTATCATCGTACTTGTAATGACAATGAGGAAACCCAAATACTCCACAAGTGTAATACCACTATAAACTACACTCTCAGGGTACACTACCGCAGAAAGCAACAACAAAAAGATACCAAAATAGCGTGTTATCACCTTATTTTGTTTGAGCGATACCCAGATGATAGCGGCACTCTCCAGTGACCATAAAGCAGCACTCACATCTGCATCGAAAATGTACGGCACGGCGATAGTGAAGAAGACTACACTAAGTGCTAGAAAGGACTGCGCCAAAAGCCCTGTACGCTCTTTGTTTTTGAGTAGCCAGTACAGACCTGCATACAACACACCCAATGCCACGGCACTATAGGCTTCGCCATAAGCAAAACGATGCACCAAACTTACTTGCAAAGGAAAGGCAACCACAGGCAGACCAAAGACCAAGGTACCATCAACTAAGTTTTTAGGCTCGTAAGGGTGCTTGATGGTAAAGAGTATCGAGATGACTAAGTACATCGCAAAGAAGATGAGTAGAAATGGCTCTGTACTCTCAAACATTCCAGAACGGTAACGTAACACACCCCATGCCGTAGCGATGACAAAAGTAAAGACAAACCCAAGCACATTTAACACACGCCAAGAACGGTACCACGCCACGATGAAAATACCAAGATTTAAGAAAACGTAGTAAGAAAATAGCATCACGTGAGAGCCGTCACCACTAGAGGTCAAGATGGGTACCAAGAAACCACCCGCTGAAGCAAAAAGTGCCAAAGGTAAGGCATCTTCTATCACTGCCAAAAGAGACCCGATAATGACTACCAATAACATAAGCGCAAAGGCAGACTCTAGTGCAAGCAATCCGTAAAATTTAGATGCACCATAGATGACTAAGTAAAGCATCGCCACACCAAGCCCTTGAAGCACTTGTCCATACGCCCCTTCTCTCTCCCGAAGCCTCCACCCAATCACCATGAGTCCTATCGCCACAAGCGCTATCGTCCACAGTCGTACTTCCATACTGATGATGCTATGCTCCGCTGCATACTTCACCAAAAATGCCAACCCAAAGAACAACACCACTCCACCGATGCGCACAAGTAGATTACCCCCTGTAAAGTAGCTCGTAAGCCATGTCGTCACAACAGAAGGCTCTGTCACAGGTTGTGTAACTCTAGTCTCACGGTGCAGCTGTTTAAAAGTTTCTACCTTTGAGACCTCCTCTGCAACATCTTGTACCTCAACAGTCTCATGCACCACAGGCTTCTCTACTTCCTCTACGCTAGACATAGGCTCTTGCGCTACTTCTGTAGATACCTCTGTTTGTTCTTTCTCTTTACGTGATGTCAGTCCATACACTAGCTTTTCAAGATGTTTGATTTTGCTCTGCAAAACAAAGATCCAAAAGGCTAAGATGATGAAAAATAGTGCTTCTGTGTTCATTTATTATCCTTAGTTTTATCACTCAATTTCTTTGCCAATTTTTCATTCTTATTACAAAAATACTTTACAACAATAAGATGTTGGATACAGGCTATAATAAAAAATACTATTAAATAAATAAACGTATTACCCATAACTAAAAATAACAATATTGGATTAAGTATAGCGAAACCTATAATTCCATAGAAAGTAAGTGTAACAACGAGAAATAAAGAATAGTAATATCCAAATAAAAGAAAAATTGAAACAATTTTACAAGGGTTTTTAGCAACCAATACACTAAAGAATAGATATATGACTAAGTACACCAAATATATTTGATAGTCATTAAGAATTATATCCTGTATCTCTTGCACAGGTGTCTTTGCAAGAGATAACATCAAAACAACTATGGAAAGCATGATTATCATCATATGGTTATAAAATATTATTTTATCTTTAGATACTTTATTTATTCCCATCACTCAACTCCCCAGCCAACTTCTTAGCCCCTTTAAAATCCGCCTTCCCAGTACCAAGCTTAGGCAGCTCTTCCACTTTAAAATATTCACTAGGTACAAAGAGCGGGTTCATTTCTAAAGACTTTATCTGCTCTTTGAGCGTTTCCAGTTCCATCTCTCCCTCTAAAAGTAGTACCAGTTTTTCACCCTTTTTTACATCGGGCAGTGCAGAGATGGAGATTTGGTCGTTCTCTCCTAGTATGGTAACTATCTCACGTTCTACGAGTCCTAGACTTACCATCTCTCCTGCTACCTTGGCAAAACGGCTGTAACGGTCAACTATGGTTAAGAAACCATCTTCATCCAAACGTCCTTTGTCTCCTGTTATGTACCAGCGTATGCCGTCTAGTTCTTTGATGACCGAAGCGGTCTTTTCAGGGTCACCGATGTAGCCTTTCATAATCTGCGTACCCCCGATGAGTATCATCCCCTCTTCACCAGTTTTAAGTTCTTCAAAACTCTCTGGGTCTACTATTTTGAAACTACTGCCTGGTACGGGGAGTCCTACGGTGCCTATCTTGTGTCCTACCTGTACTTTCCAACTATCTTGCATAAGTACATCAGGGATGTTGATGGACGCTACAGGGGTAGTCTCTGTCGCACCATAACCCTCATAGATGTCATGCCTAAACTTTGTTTTAAAGGCATCACGTATCTCTTTGGGGAGCTTCTCTGCACCTGCGATGACCATACGTAAATCTTTAAACATCAACGGATGCAACTTTTTATTGCGCGTGTAGAGTCTAAAGAATGTTGCCGTAGCAAAGAGCATCGTCGCTTCATACTTGGCTGCCATCTTTCCTATGCCAAAGCCATCCGTTGGGTCTGGGTGACACACTACAGGTATACCCTCTATGAGTGGCAAGAGTGTGGTTACCGTAAGCCCAAAGGAGTGGAAGATAGGCAGTGTACCTAACATCACATCATTATCATTGGGGTTGATAAGCGTAATGGCTTGTTTGATGTTACCCATCATGTTTTTATGGCTAAGTTCTATCCCTTTTGGTGTACCCTCACTCCCACTAGAGAAGAGAATCGCTGCCGTGTCATCTAAGTGTGCGTTTTTCACATAGAGTAGACTCAGTAATGATTTAGGTAGCAGTTTCACAGCCATAAGGGTAAATAAGCCTTTGGCTTTAGACATACGCTCTTTTATCTCTTCGAGGTAGATGACCTCTACACTTTTGAGTACCTCACTAAGGTCAAATCCTTTAGCTTTGAGTTTAGTTACAAACTGTTTAGACGTAACCACTTTTGTGATGTTGGCAATTTCAAGTGCATGGAGTAACGATGCTTCACCACTGGAGTAGTTTAGATTTACCACTGTTTTACCTAGCGTAAGCAATGCCATATTACCCATAGACCCACCCACAGAGGTAGGCAGAAGCACACCAATGTTCTGACTCCCTTTAAGCTGTGACTTCAACGCAGAAGCTATCATCACAGTACCTGTAATGAACCTGTCTCCACTCACCTCTGTTCCTGTAGAGTCTGCCATGCAGAGTTTAGACCCTTGCTCTTTGGCAGAGGCTATCCACGCTTTTTGTAGTACAGGCAAGGTGTTGGCATAACTTTTCCAACTCTGCACAGAGAGGTCAAAGACAGATTTTTTTACCTCTTTTGCACCACTGTGTACATCCATCTCTACACCAAAGGTTACTGAGATATCTTTGCTCTTTTTGCGCTTCATCTTTTGTGAAGCGTACGAGAAGTTGTCTTCCCAAAGTCCTCTAAGGTAAAAAGGCACGATGACTGCATCTTCTGCCTCTTTAGTAGCCATTTCAAATCCTCTTTGAAATGCACCTAAATGCCCATTACGCGAGAGATGTCCTTCAGGAAACAGTGCAACTGTCTCACCACGGTTAAGTGCTTCTGTTACCAGTGCCAAAGCACCTTTACTTCCACGACTAGAGATAGGTATCACCCCAAAGAAATCTAAAAATGGTTTAATGTACCACTTCTCATAGTAACTTCTCTCCATCACAAAACGTATCTGCTTTGGGTATGCCATTTGGAGGATTGCCCAGTCTAAAAAAGATACATGATTTCCTAGTAACAGAACCCCTTTGTCCGCAGGGATGTTTCTTAGTCCTTCCACATGTAAACGGTATTTGAAGCCTATAAGCATACGCACCACATAACGCACAAGTGATTGAGGCAGCTTGATAAAGGTATATCCCATTCCCAAAAGTGCGACAGTCGATACAATGTAAAACAAGCTCTCTGATGAGATTTGAAAGTATCCAAAAAGTGCGGTAAGTACAAGAAACCCAAACATACTCAGATTTTGCATAAAGTTGTTACCTGCAAGTATCTTCCCCAGTATCGCTGAAGGTGTGGCAAACTGTATCATAGCATTGAGCGGGACGATAAAAAGTCCTGCTGAAAAACCAAACAAAAAGAGTGTTGCTCCTAATGCCCATAATGTGCTAAGGGTAGGGAGCATAAAAAGTGCGATGGTTACACCCAAAGCACCCAAAGGTATGATACCTGTCTCAATGTAGTTTCTACTCACGCGTCCTACAAACATCGAACCGACTATCATTCCAAGTCCAGAGAGGGCAAGCAAGCCTTGTGCGGTCACAGTATCTGTCACACCCAGTGTACTTTTAATGTACTCACCAAAAATGGCTACAACCACCTGAGAGACACCCCATAAAATACTTAGCCCTATAATACTCAACCATACCACTTCGTTCTCTTTAATCACTTGGAGATTCGCTTTTAAATAGTGTAGATTTTTATACTCTTTTGGCTCAAAAGTCATATTCTCATCAACGCTCATAGGTTTAAAAGTTTTTACCAAACGACGTGCCAAAAGGTACTCCACTATACTCGCGCCTATCAGCATATACCCTACAGGTGCGATATAGGTCAATATCTCCGAAGGGATGATGCTTCTGTCTTGTAGAAGATTTTCAAAAAAGATAGAGTAAATCACCGCACCTGCTAAAATGGAGACAATGGTCACAGACTGCACCAACGCATTGGCAGGGGCTAAGTTTTCGTTACCTGTCATCTCTTTAATGAGTCCGTACTTAGCAGGAGAGTAGATAGCAGACTGTGCAGCAAGTACAAAAGTAAGCACAAAGGCTACCCAAAACCAACCCATATAATATGATAGCAGTATCAAAGTAGTGATGCCTATGGCAGCAGCTGATGCATACTCTACGACTTTTACTTTAGGATACTTATCTGATATGAACCCTGCAGGAGAAAAAAGAAAGATAAACGGCAGTAAAATAAGTGCATTAACAATCGCTGTAAGTACTATTAGCTCTGAACCATCATAGGCTTTAAAGATAGTATTTTGCAAAATGATTTTATGCCCCAAGTCAGTCATAGCATTGAGCAAGATAATAAAGATGTACGGGGTAAACCCTGAGATTTTAAATAGATTTTTCATTACGCGTCCTTTTTGATGGTGTTTTTATGTGTCTCAACGGTATGCATATTAAAAATATACGGTTTTAGTGTCAGCACCAAATCAAAGAGCAACTCATAACGGGCATCATGTGATTCTTTATCATCTGCAAGAAGTTTGGAACCTACTTCATTTTCTTTCTTTGCCAATACTTTCGCATCAGATACATAGGCATCCAACAGTGAGCAGTCAAGACCCAAGGCATTGGCACGTTCAAGTATCTCCGCTACCTCTACCTCTTTTTTAGAGTACCCCTTAGCACGTTCAAACAGATAGCCTTTATCTTGATAGTCTTTTAAGGTTTTTGCATCCATATTCAGAAGTGTCAAAAACTCTTTTTTTGTGTACCACTGGTTATCTCTTGCCCCAGAGATAAGTTCAAGCGAACGCACCATCATCTCAAAACTTCCATCAAAGTCAAAGGTATTGTCTTGAAATATACTTTTTATCTCAGAGATAGAGTAAGAGAAGTTATGTTGTAGGTATTTAATAAATTTGAGTATCTGCACACAAGACTCATCATAGAGGTGTACATTGGGTTTTGGTTTTTGAGGTTCGGGGAGTAGCCCTTCTTTGATGTAGAAAAGTATCGTTGACTTACTCTCATCACTCAGAGCCATAAGTTCTTTCATTTTGTATGCCATCACTAGTCCTTTATTTTTAACTAGTGACAGTATAAACTATTTTACCTTAAAGTGTAAAGTGATACTCCACACTTTTTATATTTTACTCTTTCATTTCACTTTCATCCACAGTAAGAGACTCGCCAAACCCAAGAGCTTCTTTAACTTTTTTATCTATCTCAGCCATCATCTCTGGGTTTTCTTTTATCGTTACTTTGGCATTTTCTTTACCCTGTCCTAGCTTCTCTGCTCCATAAGAGAACCATGCACCTGACTTGTCGACAATATCCATTTTAATACCATAGTCTATAAGCTCTCCTACGTATGAGATACCCTCACCAAACATAATGTCAAACTCGGCTTGTCTAAATGGAGGCGCCACTTTGTTTTTCACAACCTTAGCTTTCACACGGTTACCGATGCTTGACTCTCCTTGTTTCAGTGTGGCGATACGTCTTACATCAATTCTCACAGAACAGTAAAACTTCAGTGCATTCCCTCCTGTTGTTGTCTCAGGAGAGCCATATCCCATCGTACCAATCTTCATACGAATTTGGTTGATGAAGATAACTGTGGTATTTGTCTTGTGTAAAATGGCTGTAAGTTTACGTAGTGCTTGAGACATAAGACGTGCTTGAAGCCCTACATGCGTATCTCCCATGTCACCTTCTATCTCTGTTTTCGGTGTAAGTGCTGCCACTGAATCCACAACTATCAGGTCAACTGCACCTGAACGTGCAAGTGTCTCAAGTACATCAAGAGCTTGCTCACCGAAGTCTGGCTGAGATACCAAAAGATTATCTGTATCTACCCCAAGATTTTTTGCATACACCACATCAAGCGCATGCTCTGCATCGATAAAGGCACACACCATCTCTTTTTTCTGTGCAGAGGCAATAGTCTGTAGTGCCAATGTCGTCTTACCAGAAGATTCAGGACCATAGATTTCAATAACACGCCCTTGAGGAATACCACCAATCCCTAGAGCCATATCTAATCCAAGTGATCCCGTAGAGATACACTCAATAGGTTCAAAAGCTTTATCACCAAGTCTCATAAGCGTACCTTTACCAAACGTCTTATCTATCTGTTTGATTGCCATATCCAGTGCTTTTTGTTTGTTTGCATCCATTGCCATAGTCATATCCTTAACCTTTATATTAAAGTAATTTTATCCAAATAAACATTGAATAAGTTTCAATTTTTATTTAGTCATGTTAGCAGTGTAGTACATTTTCAAAAAAATATGCAAAAATATGTCAAATTGACATATTTTTGATAAAAAAGTCTAAAAATCACGTCTAAAACCAAATAAAATCCAAACAATGCTAAAATACCCCTACTATAAACACAAGGTAAAACTATGCCAAACCCAATCGAACTTGCCCACTCTCCAGATGCTGATGATATTTTTATGTATTTTGCTATTAAATTTGGTTGGGTAGATACCAAAGGGTATGCATTTACCAACATTGGGTTAGACATTGAGACACTTAATGTAGAAGCACTTAAAGGTACCTATGATGTCTCTGCCATCAGCTTTGGGATGTACCCACTAATTAAAGACGAATATGCATTACTTCGAACTGCGGTGAGTTTCGGAGAGGGGTATGGGCCTAAGCTCATTCGCCGTAAAGACAAAAAGCTCAAGCGTAACTTTAAAGTAGCACTCTCTGGTAAATACACCACCAATGCCATGTTATTTCGTATCTACTATCCTGATGCAAGACCTATCTATATGGATTTCCTAGAGATAGAGGAAGCCGTAGTCTCTGGTAAAGTGGATGCTGGTGTACTCATACATGAATCGATACTTGACTTTGATGAGAGCTTGGAAGTAGAAAAAGAGCTTTGGGACATCTGGGTGGAACTTGCAGGTGAGGGACTACCTCTACCTCTTGGTGGTATGGCGATACGTAGGAGCTTGCCTCTTAACCGTGCTATAGATATAGAGAACATCCTTATAGATGGGGTCAAGGTAGCTAACGACAGAAAAGAAGAACTCTGTACGAAACTTGAAAACGACAAGCTAGTGCGCATCTCTTCAGATATGTTGAAAAAATACCTAGACATGTATGCTTCTGATGAATCGGTAGAACTTAGTGAACTACAACTTAACGCTCTCGACAAGTTGTATCAAATAGGGTTTGAACATGGCTTGTGGGATACACCTATGCAGACAGAGGATTATCTCATCCCTAAAGAGTATGAAGAACTGCGGAACAGCTAATGTTTTTTAAAATCATTGACTTCTCCAAATACTCCAGTATCAGAGTAGGACAACCTACCGAAGTACTGATGATAGAGAAGAGTGATATCATACCTACCGATAGATATCTCATCGGTGGTGCAAACAATCTACTTATCTCCCCTACTCCACCGCCTCTTATGATGCTTTCTAAAGACTTTGCCTTTATAGAAGAAGAGGATGGATACCTCACTATAGGAGCATCGATGCCCACAGGACGCATTGTCTCTTATGCCAAAAAACACAACATCGCTGGTTTTGAGTTTTGTTCTAAACTCCCTGGTACGTTGGGCGGTATGCTTGCCATGAATGCTGGAGTAAAAAGCTATGAGATTTTTAATATTTTACACGCTATCAAAATTAATGGCAAGTGGACACAGGTAGAAGATATTGAACATGGGTATAGATTTGCAAAACTAAACGGTATCGCTACTGAAGCAAAGTTTAAAATAGTCAAAGGCTTTGATGCACAGTTACTAGATGACTTACTCCATTTACGCGCCAAACAACCCCCTGACCCCTCTGCAGGCTCTGCATTTAAAAACCCTGAAGGGGATTATGCAGGAAGACTCATCGAAGTAGTAGGATTAAAAGGTGTAAAAAAAGGAGAGATGCAGTGGAGTGATGTCCATGCTAATTTTTTGGTAAATCTAGGAAATGGTCGTTTTGAAGATGCAAAATTTTTGATAGATTTAGCAAAAGAAAAAATCTTCAGTGAGTGTGGTATCACACTCACTGAAGAGATAAAAATCCTCTAAAAGGCTACTTGTCTTGTCCTGTACAACGTACACATCTAATAAAATTAGATTGTTTTGGTGACCGAGGGTAACGAACAGCATCTGCAGGGAATACAACATAGTATCGCCCCTCAGTTGTTGGCGTAGAAGACCAGAAGTCATTATCTCTAAAATAAGTAAACACTTGCCCTATCTTGTGATGTACCCGTGTGAGTTCATCAGAAGTTGGGAGTCTCCAATCTGCATATCCATCATATTGTAAACGTTCACAATATCTTACCGCATGTGCATAACTTCCTGCCTTACCGATAGATTGATGTCTCTTAAATGCACCATTTTCAGCTTCAGTATAGGCTTGATCTTGCCATAACAAATTCTGATCTCTATCTCTATATACCATGTTTGCTTTACAGTCATGAGATGGTATTGCTGTTACTTCTGACAGCTTTGTAGAGACATCTCCACCTGCCGTAAGCAAAGATGTAAGCAGTAACGCTCCTAATGCAATGATACTTTTCTTCATATTCTTCTCCTTGAAAAATCAATATTATTCAATATGATAATATAACCTTACTCAAATTAAGCTAAATTTTGCTTATTATCTCAGATTATCCCAAATTATGCAATAGGATTGCCAAAATTAGTGATAGTGCTTGCAGTGTGGGTGTTTGCAAAGAATTTGAGTTTAACCCTTAGGTTAATCGATGATTATTTGTAAATGCCCACGCTGCAATGACTTTTGCTAGTTTGGTAATTTCTATTACATAATTTGGGATTATGCATGAATATCTATTTTTACGCCATTGCGAACAGCACTCCATAGTACATCCATTGCTTTGTTAGGTACAGCCATACATCCCTCAGTCCAATCGCGAGAAAGTGTATAGTCATCTCCATGTCCATCGGCATTCCACTTGGGTTGCCCATGAATAGTAATGTATCCACCTGCACTAACGCCTTTTTTTGCTGCTCTCACCTTATCCTCTGCATTGGGATAAGAAATCATCAGTGATCTATAGAGCCTATTGTCACATTTTTTACGTATAATTTTATAAGACCCTTCAGGTGTTCTATAGTCCCCAGCTTTTACTTTATTCCCTTTGTCTGCATTTTTCCCTAAAGAGATACAAAATTCATGCATCAGTTTCCCCTGACTATAAGTATACATCTTTCTTTTTTTCTTGTAGACAACAATTTTATCTATTGGTGGTCCCTTAAGCTCTGCACCAAAAGAAAGTTCTTTAATACATTCTTTTGTGGAGTAGGGTGTTTTGTCTACTTTCCCATAGGTAACCGTCTCACCACAAGAGTTTAAAAGTAGTGCACTTATGACACCTAAAACCAATAATTGTATTTTCATTCATTTTCCTTTAGTTGGTATTTTATTTTGAGATAAATACTAACCCCAATCTTCATTTTGGCGTTTTGATTTGTGTTTGTCCTTTTTATAAGACGCACCATTTTTAAGCTTTTGTAGGCGATTAAGATTGCTCATCTCTGCATCACGTATATCATCAAAGTTTTTATCGGAAAACATCTCATTCAAACATGTCACACGGTGTAAACGAATGATATATTCTTTTAACTGTTGATGGTATTCTGAATCCAACTGCACTTCTACTCTTGCATCAAAACGCTTTTTAAGCTGTGCCAATTTTAGCACAAAATCTTTAGAATTTACATTATCATCTCGTAACATACGAAAAATATTTTTCGAGATTTTTTCAAGCTCTGTAATATACTTCTGACGGTTAAATTTATCTATCTGTTTTTGTGTATATGCCATCTCCGTCCTTTATCGTATTGTAATAGGTACACCTTCACGTACGGCATACCATAACTCTTTCATCGCAGAATTGGTCACGGCTACACAGCCTTGTGTCCAGTTATGGGCAAGCGTATAGCTATCGCCTTTGCCATCTGCATTCCACTTTGGCTGGGCATGTATCGTAATGTCTCCACCGGGGTTCAGCCCTTTTGCTACTGCACGAGCTTTATCTTCGGGTCGAGGGTAGGAGATACAAAGCGAACGATAGTACTTAGGAGAACATAATTTACGATAAATAAAAAACTCTCCTTCGGGGGTCTTGTAATCCCCTTTTTGCTCTTTTTGCCCTACTGGATTTTTACCT
The DNA here is from genome assembly GCA_026991605.1 of Sulfurovum sp. Lineage (GTDB taxonomy): Bacteria > Campylobacterota > Campylobacteria > Campylobacterales > Sulfurovaceae > Sulfurovum. Next base: position 866 of record JALXBG010000053.1, on the reverse strand, counting down.
AAAGAGACAGGTATAGTTTGTTGAACCTTTCCATTTTTATAGAGATACATCTTACGCTCTTTCTTAATCACGACAATACGGTCTATCCCACCATCTTCAGCATAATCTGTGGCCTCAAGTAATTCTTCTTGACACTCTTTAAGATTATAGTGGTCTTTAGAAATATCTGGTTCACATCCAGAGAAAACAAGTATCATAAAAATAAAAAATAGGGTTTTAATAGTTAGGTTTTTTGACATGGAAGTATTCTAGCACAAGTAAAGTATGAGGTGTAAGAGAAAAAGGGAAAAAGAAAAGTGTATAGAGGAATATGGGAAGAAGCACTCATAAAGAGTGCTTCAAAGAAACTTAACAAGCTGCCTTAGCTGCTGCGATTGCTTCTTCATAGTTTGGCTCTTCAGTAATTTCTGGAACAACTTGTTTATAAGTTACTTTTCCATCTTTACCAATAACAAAGATAACTCTAGCAGTTACACCAGCCAAAGGACCGTCTGCAAGAAGTACACCATAAGCGTTAGCAAAATCTTTATTTCTAAAGTCAGAACATACTTTTAGGTTTTCAATGCCTGCTGCTCCACACCATCTTGCTGCTGCAAATGGAAGGTCCATAGAAACTGTAATTACTTCAACACCGTCAAGTGCTGCTGCTTCTGTGTTAAATCTTCTAGTCTCTGCATCACAAACACCAGTGTCTAATGAAGGTACTGCAACTACAAGTTGAACTTTACCTTCTCCCCCTACTTGCTCGTTTTGAAGCATTGGATCACAGTTTACTACTGTTACTACTGGTGCTGTATCACCTACGTTAATTTCTGTACCACCAAGGTTACATACGATGTCATTTTTAAATGTTACTGTTGCCATTT
>JALXBG010000052.1 GCA_026991605.1 Sulfurovum sp. | reverse complement strand
GGGTCTTTGGCTTTTTCTATAAACGCTTCTACTTTGTCCACAGAGCCTATGTACTCAAGCTGTGCGATGACAGACTCGTTTGCTCCGCCATGCGCACGCCCCCAAAGTGCTGCGATACCTGAACTTATGGCTACATAAGGATGTGCCCCTGTGGATGCCACGCCACGTACCACAGTAGTAGAGGCATTTTGTTCATGGTCTGCATGAAGGGTGAAAATAGTATCTAAGGCACGTACCTCTACATCTTTGATATCTTCGTGACCGTTGGCACAAAGGTGCATCTTTCCTCCAGGATAAGCACGCATCATGGTGAGGAAGTTTTTTGTGAAACTGAGGTCTATGTCTGGCTCGATAAAAGGGATGCCCAAAGAGTGTCTGTAAGCAAAGGCAGCGATAGTAGGAATTTTAGCGATGATACGATGTGCCATTTCCATATACTCGTCTTCATTTTCTATGTCTAAATGTTCCTGATAAAAAGAAGCCAATGCTGTAGTTGCGGCAGAGAGTGTTGCCATAGGATGCGCATTGTCAGGGAAGGCATCAAAGAGTTGTTGCAGTCCTCTGTGCAAGAAAGCGCGGTGGCGTATCTCTAGGTCAAAGTTAACAAGTTCTTCTTTGTTGGGAAGCCGTCCATTGAGTAAGAGAAAGCAGCTCTCAAGGTAGCTATGATTGTTTGCCAGTTCTTCTATGGGTATACCTCGGTAACGTAGCTCTCCTTTTTTCCCATCGATAAAGGTAATAGTTGAATTACACGCTGCAGTGGCGGTGAACCCGGGATCGTAAGTAAACATACCTGTATCTGCAAAGAAACTTCTTATGTCCACTACCGAAGGTCCTCTTGTCCCTTCTAATATATTGTATTCGTAGCTCTTTCCTGTTTGATTATTGGTGAGAGTTATAGTGTTTTTATTTGGCATGATAATGTCCTTTTGGAAATATCTTATTATGTATAGTATAACCTAAGAGTGTAGAATGTTTGTGGAATTGTAGGGTGCGGTTGCTACCGCACCTTTGGTTTGCAAACGCTTTTGTATTTTTTTTGCGATATTTTTTTAAAAGGTGTGGTGGCAACCACACCCTACGAAGAGGAATCATTCTGTCAAATCAGCTAAAAAAGCCTCTTCATCAAAATCAAGCCCTAAATGCGCCACAATCTCACGCATATCTCTTTCTGCATTTCCTAAACATGACGTCGCACCAGGGCTAGGTGTCATGTTGAAGATGATGCCGTTTCCAGAGTTGATGGAGGCTTCTCCAAGCATGAGTTTTTCTTTTTCTTTGTCGAGGACTTGTGGACGTACGCCTCCAAAACCTTTGGCATAGGTGATGTCATCGACACTTAGAGAAGGGACGATCTTTTTGGCATCTTGTACAAACAGACCTTTATTGATGAGAGGTACTTCAAAAAGGAAGTTTTTAAAGACATAGTTGCGTATGTCTGAGTCTTTGAGTAAATCCCAAAATATTTTGACAATGTGAAAATCAAAATTGAGTGTTTTAAAGAAATCCCAGTAGGTACCTGGTTTAAAACGCTCCAGTTTGGGAAGCATGAGTGCAGTAGGACCAAAACGTGTTTTCCCTTCTGCTAAAATGTCAGGGTCACCATGCAAGGCAGCAAAAGGGAGTTTGTTGTTTTGTACCATATAGACTTTACCGTTTAAAAAATGCTCGTTTGTCATATAGAAACTTCCTGCCATTGGCAGACAGCCCATATGTTTACCATAGCCCATTCTATGGGCTAAAAAGAGTGAGTGTGCACCTGCGTTGACCACGACAAAGTTGGCTGTGTAAATGCTGCCGTCTTTACAGTGTACTTCGAAGGTTTTGTCCTCTTTTTCAAAGATGTCAACGACTTGCGTGTTGTAAAAAATGTCTGTAGGTATGTCAGAGGCCTTTTGTGCATGTGTTGATAGAGCTTCAGACATGGCACCGTAGTCTACAGTAGTGTATTGGGTGTTGGTACCCATAGCAACTATGGGCTCTGGACGTACTTTTGTTTGGGCTTTGTCTAAGTAGACGATTTTAGGCTCTAACTCTTTGAGTTTCTCTACATCCCAGAGTTCAAGATAGGGGAAGAGTTCTTTAAATTCATGGTAACGGTTCTCTATAAAATGCACCTCTTTTTCACCCACTCCCAATGCCATCTTTTGATGTGAAAACATGATTTTGTCTTGTAAGTCATACTGTAAACAAAACTTTTCCACCATCTTTGCAGTACGTTTGGTGACTTTGGCTTTCTCAAGCGTGTAATTGGTCTCTATATCCCCAATGTGAATGGTTTGGGAATTAGAGGTACCTTTAGAGTTGAGCGTGGCTAAAGCCTCATACTTTTCAAGCAGACAGAGTGAAGAGACAGAGGTATACTTAGCCAATTCATAAAACAGAGCAGTCCCAGAGATCCCCCCACCTACGATGAGTACATCATAATGATTTTTTTTCATCTATTTACCTTATTTCTTTAGAGTGCTTTGAGTTGATTGGCTATTTTCTCAGCAATCATTTCATAGTTTTTTACTTCAAGTAATCTCTTTTGTCCTTTTGCCCCAATAGCAGCTATCTCTTCTTTACTTAGTGTTAAAAGATAGTCGAGCTTGTCTGCAATTTCATTGACAGAAAAATCACAGAACCATGCATCAATACAGTCTGTAAAAATGGTTAAGGTGTGTTCTGAGAGTGTCATAAGACAAGGCACTCCAGAGGAGTAATAGTCAAAGACTTTTACAGGGGTAGAGGTATTATAAATAGGAAGGTCAGGCAATAGAGCAATGCCTATATCTGATTTTGCCACAAGTTCAAGCAAGGCATCTTTTGTCTTGGCATTATAGACTTTGACATGTTCTTTTATGTTAGGGTAGTTTTCTAAGAGAGTATAAGCAAATTCTACTTCTCTTGTGGAGATATAGAGTTTCCATTTTTTGTTTTGAAGTGAGGCAAAGGCATCTAAGATAGTATTGAACTCACGTAATTTATCTAGTGTCCCTACATAGACAAAGTGTATGGTATCATCTTGATGTTGTTGATGTGTATGCAGTGTTGCTGGGTTAATGGCAGGAGAACAGAGTATCGTCGGGATAGTCACATTGGGAAGATAGTGTTCATACATGCGCTTTGAGGTGGGCAAAAAAGCATCACAGGTGTTAATAACCTTTGTCTCTTTTTTGGTTTTTACAGTATGTATACATCGCTTTATAAACTGGTTCTTGCCTTGTGCCTCTTCACATTTTATTTGCACCTTTCTCTTAGGAAAAGAGAAGCGGTAGAGTGCTTTATAGCCATAAGTGCCCCTATATTTTAGAACATGTTTCATCAGTGCAATATTGTTGCGTACCATAACATAATCATAACGGTGTAAATCAATCTGATTACAAGAAAGCTCATTAAAGAGTACATTTTTGTATCGACTCGGAACGATAAAGTGATGGGAATCTTTACAAGCAAAATCTGATTTGAAATCTGTAAAGTACACGATGTCAACAATCATATATTTTTTTAAGTAGATTTCAAAGAGTGGGGCGATGAAAGAGTGGTCTACATATTCATCTTGGTCAGTAATATAGAGAAGTTTTTGCATGGCTGTGCTCCTAATAGTCTATTATAACGTGTTAAGTGTTGACTTAGTGTGTAATATTGTTTGGTTATAATTTCACAAAAAATAAAGGGAACCTCTAATAATAGGTGATACCCACAACATCTCTAGCTTTTGTCTAGGTTAGGCACTCTTTTGCAGTCCTAGCCTTAGCTAAGTCAAAAAAGAGTAACGACGCATAGGCGAAAGCTAGTGATGCCCAGAGGGTGGGCTTTGCAAACGCAATCTTGCACAAGATATTTACTTCGTCTTAGCTATGGCTAGGACTCATAAATCTCTTGCACAATCTTACCTTTGCAAAACCCATTGTGGGTATTACCTATTATTGGAGGTTCCCTAAAGGTAATTAAATGAAACAATTTGAAAATGTAACAGTAGAACTAGAAGGAAACAGCTATTTTGATGGTGCAGTGACAAGCCGTACAGTAAATTTTGCAGATGGAAGCAAAAAGACTTTAGGGTTTATGTTACCGGGTGAATATGAGTTTGGTACAGCTGCAGCAGAGCTGATGGAGATAACTTCTGGTCAATTAGATGTAAAATTACCTGATTCCGATACTTGGACTGCTATTAAAGGTGGAGAGTCTTTTGATATACCATCTGATAGTAAGTTTCAGGTGAAGGTAAAGAGTATCACAGATTATTGTTGTTCTTATTTATAAAATAATTTTACGTTTCACATTTAGTACACAGTAAAAGAATATACTTGCATCATGAAAGCGTTAAAGAGGTTACCCTCCCTCCCTTAATCCTCTTTGGCTTTCTAGACAACTTTTCAATATATAGGGCACCTCTAACAATAGGTGATACCCACAACATCTCTACCTATTGTTAGAGGTGCCCTAAATGCCTTAGTTTCCCTGCTGAGGTATTCTCCTTTAAATATTATCCCTTAACTGAAAAGTTGTCTGTTCTATTTATCTCCACCCCACTCACCATGCATACGTTTGGTCTAGCTAAAAATCAGCGAAAATGTGTATAATGTTTTTAATTTAAAATAGTGCTAAGGTGGAAAAATGATACGCAAAAAAATATATAACCCCGAATCAGATGAAACAACAAGTGAACGTAAGATATTTGGTGGAAACCCTACAGGGATTTTTGAACTGAATGATATTAAATACCAGTGGGCGTATAACCTTTGGGAGATGATGCTGAACAACACATGGTTCCCTAAAGAGGTAGATATGACACGTGATGTGAATGACTATAAACATCTTACGGATTCAGAAAAATCAGCCTATGATAAAGTCCTCGCACAGCTTATTTTTATGGACTCTTTGCAGACCAATAACATTATTGACAACCTTAACCCTTTTATTACTTCTCCAGAAGTGAATCTTATCTTGGTACGTCAAGCGTTTGAAGAGGCGCTACATTCACAAAGTTATGCCGTGATGGTTGACAGTATTTCGACAAATTCTAAAGAGATTTATGAGCTTTGGAGAAGAGATATGAAGCTTAAAACAAAAAATGATGCCATTGCAAAAGTGTATGAAGAGCTTTCAACCAATCCAACAGATGAAAATATCGTTAAAGCGATGTTTGCTAACCAAATTTTGGAAGGTATTTACTTTTACTCCGGATTTGCATACCTCTACACGCTTGCACGTTCAGACAAGATGCTAGGTAGTGCACAGATGATACGTTTTATCCAAAGAGATGAGGTGACACATTTGTTACTTTTCCAAAACATGATTAACTCAACCAAAAAAGAGCGTCCGGAACTTTTTACCAAAGAGCTTGAAGAAGATGTCTATCAGATGTTTAGAGATGCGGTGAAGCTTGAGTGTGAATGGGGTGCATACATCACGCAAGGACAGATTCTTGGACTAACCGATGACATCATAGAGCAGTACATTAAGCACCTTGCAGATAAAAGATTGCATGCTGTAGGGATGGAACCACTTTACAATGTGGAACATCCTATCAAATGGGTTGATAACTTTTCTCAGTTTAATGACCAAAAAACAAATTTCTTTGAAGGAAATGTAACAAACTACTCCAAAGGTAGTTTGGACTTAGATGACTTTTAGGAGTTGAATATGTTAGGTAAACCAAAAACACTTGAAGTTGTCTCTCTACAGCTTCCTACCCATATGCGCTATCAAGAAAACCTTGATACACTTCTTCACTATTTAAAAACCCATCAAGATAAACATATTGTTATCGCACCTGAAGTCTTTTTGACAGGGCTTGACTATGCACATATGACAACAGCTGCCAAGTTCTCTGCCAATGCGTTAAAAACGCTTAAAAAAGAGATAGATGAACAAGTAGTAGTGTTGACACTTATTCTTGAAGATGGCGAAGATTTTGTGAACCAGGCAGTGGTCATTCATAAGCACAAGATTATCCATAAGCAAGAGAAGATAAAACTCTTTAAACTAGGAGATGAAGATCTCTATTTTAAAGCAGGGAAGAAGAAAAAGATTAAGCCTTTTGTATTGGATGGTGTGGTGTATGCTTTGCTTATCTGTTTCGAGTTACGTTTTAAAGAACTATGGAAACAGATAGAGGGTGCAGATGTTGTGCTCATCCCTGCACGTTGGGGAAAGCCTCGCAAAAGGCATTTAGAGATACTCTCAGAAGCTCTAGCCGTGATGAATCAATGTTATGTTGTACTTTCTAATGCTTCAGATATAGATATGGCATCTTCTTCTGCTATTATTTCCCCTACAGGTGAAGCAATTCGTAACGACAGGCAAGAAGTAATAGAAGGCACAATAGACTTTCGAGAGATTAAGAAAATGCGACGCTATATAGCGATGGATTAAGATAAATTTTTTTTAGAATACAAAGGAATAAAATAAAATCACTTTTGGAACTATATGTAGAATTAGAATATATACGTCATGCACATAACTATGGTGAATGATTGCATTTAGGAGAAAAAGTACTAGAAAAAGACTTCTAATCCAGGTAATAAAATAGCTTGTTCTAGCTTGATAAAAATGGATAATAAGGATAAACGTATAGAAAAGGCAAGATTTATGGGAACAATTCAAAAGCCTCTTTAACTAGATTTTAGATAGAATTTCGGATAATAAGGGCTTGGGAGACGGCAGGTATATGATAAAATTGAGACAACGACAAAATCTTGTTGCAGAGATAGAGAAAAAATTTCCATTAGATGCACATGTGAAAGAGGCTTTTTTATCTGTTGACAGAGAAGCTTTCGTCCCTACCCAGTTTAGACATCTCTCTTACAACCTTGATGCCCTTCCTCTTGCGGCAAGTCAATGGATATCGTCTCCTCTTACTGT
>JALXBG010000051.1 GCA_026991605.1 Sulfurovum sp. | reverse complement strand
TGATGATGAAAAAAATATAATTTCTATGATTGAAACAAAGGGTAAACACATGGGTTTACCCCTACGGGTAGAAGATGTACAGCGTACCTTGGTCGAACTTACAGCACTTAGCATAAGTAATGAGGTATTAAAATCAGGGTGTGATGTCGCTTTACTCTGTGGTGGAGGGGCAAAAAACAGTTTTTTGGTAGAGCGCATTAAGGCACTTATGCCTAACGTAGAAGTAGCCATAGCACAAAATGCAGATGAGATAGAAGCAATGACCTTTGCATGGTTGGCGTATAAGCGTGTGCATAAAGAGGTAGTGAACTTGAAAAATGTCACAGGAGCAAGTGACAATACAATATTAGGTGGGATATATGAATGAAAAATTAGAAGAGTGGCTAAAACAAATAGGCTATGAGGGTACACTAGAACCTGTAGCAGCAAATGCAAGCTTTCGGAAGTACTATAGACTAAAGAGCACGATGCATTCTGGCATCGTTATGGACGCATCGCTTCAAAAAGAGTCTGTGATGCCATTTATCGACATAGAACATCGCTTGTACGAAGCAGGGGTGAGAGTCGCGAAGATAAATACCTATAATCTCGAAGAGGGTTTTGTCTTCATGGAAGACCTTGGCAATACACATCTGGCAGATGTTATCAATGACGATATGGAACTCTATTACGGCAAAGCCATAGAGAGTCTTATCAAGATGCAAAATGCAGATACAGAAGGTTTACCTCTGTACGATGCCGACTTTTTACGTTTTGAGATGGATTTGATGCAAGAGTGGTATCTTGAAAAACACCTAGGCGTCACACTTGATGAAACACAGCTCTCTACACTGGACAATGCCTTAGCGAATATCACTTCTGAAGTGCTTTCACAGCCTCAAGGGGTATTTGTTCATCGTGACTACCATTCGCGTAACCTCATGTTTGGTTGTACCGATGACCTTGTCGTCATAGACTACCAAGATGCACGTGTAGGGGCAGTGACGTATGACCTTGTCTCTTTACTGCGTGATGTCTATGTTGAGCTTCCTCCACGTGATGTAGAACGTATGGCGCTGCACTTTAGAGATATGAAAGGTCTAGATGTAGATGATGAGACGTTTATGCGTTGGTTTGACTATATGGGGTTACAACGGCATATTAAGATACTGGGGATTTTTGCTCGTTTGGCATTGCGTGATGGGAAGGAGGGGTATCTTAATGATATTCCTTTGACTTTGAAGTATGTGGTTGATGTGGCATCAAAGTATCCAGAATTGTCTGGACTTGTTTCTCTATTAAAATCTGCGTAGGGTGTTGTACCCTTACAACACCTTTTAATGTTTTGGTTTATTTAGATTGCCTTGTAATTTGACTGTAGCGTTGTTTTTCTCTTCATTTTTTTAGAAAAAACGAAGCAAAAAAGCGTCGTGACTCTCGAATCGCTTCGCTTTCAAGGGCGTTCGCCACGACAGGGGCACGCAAGCGTAATTGATGAATGTGCTTCGCACGGATTACTGTAGGGTGGGCATTCTTGCCCACCTAAAGGATGATAATGGAAAAGGATAAAAATGAAAGCTATGATACTTGCTGCGGGGCTTGGGTCTCGTATGCGTCCGCTTACGGATGTGACGCCTAAACCTTTGTTAAAAGTAGGAGGCATACCGCTTATTGTGTGGCATATAGAGAAGTTGGCACATCAGGGGTTTACCGACATTGTTATAAACATCGCACATTTGGGGTACCAAATACCTGAGGCTTTAGGTGATGGGCATGACTGGGGTGTGAAGATAGCATACTCTGATGAACAGGAAGAGGGTGGTTTAGAGAGTGCCGGGGGGATAGTGAAGGCTTTGCCTCTACTTGATAATGAAACTTTTCTTGTGGTCAATGGGGATGTCTTTACCGACTACGACTTCCAAGACAACAGGCACTTAGCAGACGGTATTTTAGCACATCTTATCCTCGTACCCAATCCAGAGCATAACCCTGAGGGTGATT
>JALXBG010000050.1 GCA_026991605.1 Sulfurovum sp. | reverse complement strand
AGCTTGATAGAAACACCTCTGTCTTTACCGAGGTTTTTCACTACACCAGATTTGACGACTATCTTCTTCCCTGCACGTGCTTCAATGATGTCAGCATTTTCTTCTAATATCTTTGCTACAGAGGCACCTACAGTACCAACACCTAAGATTCCTATTTTAACCATATTATTTCTTTTCCTCTTCAAGCTCTTTGAGGAACTTCTTGATATTTTTTGCCGCTTGGCGGATACGCTTTTCATTTTCGATGAGAGCGATACGCACATATTCATCACCATACTTACCAAAGCCAATACCAGGGCTTACTGCAACACCTGCTTTGAGAAGAAGTTGTTTTGCAAATTCTAAACTTCCCATCTCGCGTGCCACTTCAGGGATTTTTCCCCAGATGAACATAGAGGCATTTGGTTTACCCATCTTCCAACCTGCATTGGCAAAAGATTCGAGCATAACATCACGACGTTTTTGGTAACGAGGGATAATCTGCTCATCAGGTACATAGTGATGCTCATCAAGCGCCACAGTAGCTGCAACCTGAATAGGCGTAAACATCCCATAATCAAGCCAAGATTTAATGCTTTGAAGTGCACCAATAAGCTTTTTGTTCCCCACAATAAACCCTACTCTCCAGCCTGCCATATTGTAAGATTTAGAGAGAGTGTATGACTCTACTGCTACATCTTTCGCACCCTCAACTTCCATGATAGATGGTGTTTTATAGCCATCAAAAGTGATATCTGCATAGGCAATGTCAGAAATGATATAAAAACGTTTTTCCTTTGCCAATGCTACAAGTTTTACATAAAAATCTGGCGTAACTGTTGCTGTAGTTGGGTTGTGTGGGAAATTAACCACTAAAAACTTAGGTTTAGGAATAGAGTTCTCTAACGCATCATTGACATCAGCCAAAAACTTCTCTTCATCCACGATAAACGTCTCTTCATCAAACACCACTTCCATTTTCTCTACATTCGCACCTGCCAATATAAATGCCTGAGAGTGTATAGGATAGGTTGGATCAGGAACAATGGCTACATCACCAGGGTTTGCAATCGCCTGTACGAGGTGTACATACCCCTCTTTACTTCCCATAGTTGCGACTACTTCTGTATCTGGATCTAGGTCTGCATTGTATTTACGTTTATACCACTTGCTCATCGCTAAACGAAGTTTGTAGATACCTTTACTCGCACTATATCCATGTGTACGAGGCTTTTGTGCTGTTTCACAAAGCTTGTCTATGATAGGTTGTGGCGTAGCTGCATCAGGATTTCCCATAGAGAAATCGATAATATCTGCACCTTCGCGTCTTAACTTCATCTTCAAATCACTAATCTCTGCAAAGAGATACTTTGGCAATCTATTTATTTTTTCAAATTGAATTTCATCAAACATTTTTTACTCTCTTTAAAACTTTTACATTCTTTTCTACCACTGTGGCCATCCGCCAAGTGCTATATAATCACTTTTATTTAAGACTTCTATGCCACTGGCATCTATCTTAAAGTAATGCTCCTTGGCATCATTAAACTCTTTTGTCTCATCACCTTCTTTAAGAGAAAAAGCTGCTGATGATGTTGCGACAAGCCAACTTTTTCTTGAAACATCTAATTCAAATGTTTCGGAAACAGAAAAATGCTCTCTTGCTTTTGTATCAGCATTCACAAGACCAAACCAAAGACGATGTACAGGCACGATAGAAACTATCTTTTTTGTCACTCCCTCTGGAGTAATGTCTTCAACTGTCTGTGTCATTTCTACAGAATTATCTACTTGTGCGACAACTTCAGCATCTTGCTTTTCAGGTACAGTGTCAACATTCACTTTAGCAATGCTCAAATCTTCCACATCACTGCTTTGTACTTTCTTATCACCAAGAAAACTCTCAATAGTACTTTCATCAATAAATGGAATCATTCCACTTAGATTCTTTTTATCAAACTGGGTAAGGAAATACCATGTGGCATACCCTAATAATGCAAAAATCA
>JALXBG010000049.1 GCA_026991605.1 Sulfurovum sp. | reverse complement strand
TAGCCTTAACTATCTGCTTTGCTTCATCTTTATCTATGGTATCTACGATACGGTAAATCACTTTCGTGTTACCCCCACTTATACCTTCAGTTTTCACTTCTTCTAAAGACTTACCTGCGATGTTACGCTTGATAAGTTTAGAAATGAGTATGTCTTTAAGTGCATCTATCTTAGTGTCTGTAGAAGAGCTCAAAGAGAGTGTTTTTGCCTGCTCATTCAAGTTTATCTCAGCCTTCACACCCTTAAAGTCAAAGCGCGTCGCTACCTCTTTCTCTGCCATAATAACTGCATTCTTCATCTCCATCATATCTAGCTTTGCTGTTATGTCAAAATAGTGATCTTTTGCCATGTTTTATCCTTTTTTGTATTCATATACTATCATATCTATTGCTTCATCCGAAATATTTTCCATCTCACTTTTAGAGTATATATCAACTAAAAATATTTCATCCTCTATAATCGAATAAGTAATAATCCTATACCCTGCACTTTTACCTTTATTGTTATCACAGTTTTTAATACGTACCTTGTACAGTCCTTGAGCCAGTTTTGTACCTTGATTTGGATTATCATTCAAACTAGTAATAAACAAGTTTAAATCTTTTTTGAAACTCTTATAATGTTTCGATAATTTCTTTGCACTCTTTTTAAAAGTAGCTGAGTAGAGTATCTTCACTAAAGTTCATCCCATAATGTATCTATAGGGTATGCTTTCTTTTTACCTGCTTTGATAAGCTCCAATTCATCTAATGAATCTTCAATACGCTTTTTAAGTTCAGAATACTCTTGAAAAGCTAAAGCATCTTTCATCTTCTCATACTCATCTTTAGAAACAAGCACTGCTTCTATACGATTGTTTTTCAATACTGCTAGTTTATCTACAGTATGGTCTTTTATCTGAGACAAATATGACCCAAACTTCTTAGCAAACTCCGAAGAGGGTATAAGTTCATCATTTTCATACGCTACCATACAAACTCCTTTTACGGAATATATTCCGTGTTATTTTGTGTATTATAGCATAGTTTTCTATTAATAAAATCTTCTATCTCAACTTCAAGTAACACCAATAACTCATCTTTAGCATAAATTCTATCTTCTAAATCTATACATCCACCATCAACTTGCTTATAGATGTTATGTTCTAAATCACCATTTGAATTTATAAAGCCTGTGATAGCATAATCATCTTGTTCATATAATAAATCTTCAAATATTTGCATATTCTATCTCTTTTCAAAAATAAAAAGATGTTCATGCATGATAAGCAAAAAATTATAGTCCTTAGATTTATTGACCCAAAAACCAGTTGCCTTACAATTGTGCTGATGCTTAATAATATCTTCTTTCAATTCAAAACCAACTTTTAAAAACCGTTCCATCACTTTAAATGCCATAGGTTGATACATTTTTTTACGTCTTGTATCTCCTATGAGAATTGCACAATATTTATTTGGTTTTAGTACCCTATAAAACTCTTTAGCCACCTTTTCCATCTCATCACAAAACTTATCTATATCATGAATATTTGACAAATCAGCATCTATTTGTTTATCTGAGTATTTAATAATGTCAGCATAAGGGGGATGATTAAGTACAAAATCTATAGATTCATCTTGTAGCATAGGGAGAGTTCGAGAATCATTTAATTCTAGTCTAATTTTTGGATTATATTCTGATTCAAATTCTAAAGTATCTTGCGTTATTTCAATAGCATTAGGATTTATATCAAGTGCAAGAAGATTTCTATTGAGCAGTTTACATTCGATAGCTGTAGTTCCACCACCTATCATGGGGTCAAGTACATAATCATCTTCTTTTGAATATCGTATAAGTAAATTTCTTACAACTTCTGGAGCCCAATTACCACGATACTTACTTTTATGTGTAGCCCAATTTCCTCTTCGTCTAAAACTCCAAACTGTAGTACATTCTTGTTCAAACTCTTCAGGATTTAATTTTTTAATTTTACTCATTTAAATACCTTTTCAATATTTAAATTAAGTATAGCGATCTTTTTTTAGAATGGATCTAAATATGTCAAATTGTCATACTTTTTTAATTATTTACAAATTTCTTCTAAAATTCCATTCTTTATCATATCAAGATTAATTACATAATCATTATGATTAAATGTCTCTTCTAGTGGATTCAATGCCGTTAGCCACCCTTTTCCATCAGTTATCCAAATAAATTCTAATCCTTGAGATTTAATAAAATCATTCAAATATTGATATTCGCCAGCAGTAGCTTTTAATTTGGATCCACCACCGCTATAATAATTAACCTCAATCAATGAGAGTTTATTTGTTAAATCATTATATAAAGCAAAATCAAATCTACGACTGTTTTTATCTATTTCTATATCATAATTAAAATATTCTTTAATTCGTTTTTGAGTAGCTTGTTCTATAAATTTAAAATTTGAATTATTGTTGCAAAATTCTTCTAAAAATTTTGCAACAATATTTTCCATAAGTGTACCAGTTCTATTTTTACGAGCATTTGTATCAAAACCTACTTCCACTCCAAAACAATAGTCAACTAAGTTTTTAATATGTTTATTCTCTAATACATTTTTTAAACCACTCTCTCTGAAAAATATTAATAATTCCTGCATAATATTTTCATTTAACTCATCATAGAATACATATTGTTTATTTTCTGGTACTAATGCATCAATATCTGTAATTATAGGTGTACTACCAAGCTTACCTTTTCTAACAGCAATTAAAAGTGGTAACGCTTTTCTTGTGCTTGGGTACTCTTCAATTAAAGCTATAAATTCTTTCTCAATATTTTCTTTACCTATAAGATAATTCAAGATATTCAACTCTTTTTCTACTTTTACTACATTAAGTTTTACTTTTTTAAAATCTGTGAAATAATCCCATGTAAAAATTGATTCTTGTAGTGTATTTTTTAATTGATTAAAATTTATATTTTTCATTCTATACTGGAAGTCCTAATCTTTTTAAAGGTAGATATTCAAAATAATAATCACAATTCATTGAAGATATATAGTCCAATACATCTTTATATTTTTTATCTTTATAAAAACTCGATAAGATATAGATAAATTCGATACTATCATAGTTTAATTCTGCAAATAATTTTTTATATTGCTTCCGTTTGAAATCACATGTTTGTAATTTCTCATCAACTGACCCATCAACTTCTTGAAATTTTATCTCTATGATATAAATTGTATTATCTTTAATCACATATACCGTATCATCAGGTAATAATTTTTTTGAAATTATGGTTTTCCAATTAATTCCTCTTTCTTCTAAAAATGCATATAATGTGTGTTTTTGAAAGGTCTGAGCTACAAATTGTTTGTTATAAAATATTTCGTAACTTTTACTTTTTAATTTCTTATATTGCTTTAGCTGGCACTCATATCCATCAACAGACGTATTTAAATATGTTGCCAAGTCTACTTTCTTTTCAAATATAATACCCGTTTGAGTATTTGCTCCACCTATTCCATTTTTTATCAATTTATATTCCTAACTAAAAGTTCGTTAATTTTCCCACGTCCACTACTTTTACTATTTATAAACCTATTTGCTTGAATATTTTGAATATCAAATTCTTTATATAATTTTTTAATAAAGTCCGTATCTGAATTACTATGTACTACCTTACAACCCTTTTTGTCTAATGCATAAAATGCATCAAACAACTCTTCTTGCTCTTTGTCTAAAAATTCAAACTCACTATAGGATGTGAAACTTGCAGTAGGGGTAAGTGGATAATATGGAGGGTCAAAATAGACTAAGTCATTTTTAGTGGCATACTGCAATACTTCTTTATAGGAAGCATTAAGTATCGTAGCATTTTTAAGTGCTTCACTTGCGTTATATATAGCTGTTTCATCTACAATATTAGGGTTTTTGTAGCTACCTATAGGTACATTATTTTGATTACTTTTATTTACCCTATAAAGTCCATTAAAACACGTTTTATTTAAGTAAATAAATCTTGCTGCTCGTTCTAAAGCACTAATCTCTAAAAAATTTTCGTCTCTATCCCAAGCACGTACTTCATAATAATATTCTTTCGAGTGTTTCTTTTTAAATACATGTAATTTTTTGATGAGTTCAGAAGGATTTTCTTTTACAATAGTATAAGCATTAATTAGCTCTGCATTTATATCAAAAAGATAGACATTTTTTCCGTTGAGTTTACCTTGGGCATACAATTCAAAGAAGAGTGCCCCACCACCTACAAATGGTTCAAAATAGTTATTAAATGTTTTAGGAAGTAATGGAATAATCTGTGAAAGCAAACCTCGCTTACCACCTACCCATTTGATAAAAGGTTGTGCTTTTTTTAAATCTATATTTTCGATTTTCTTTGTCATGCATCACCCTTAATTTTTAAAACTATATCCTAAATCACAGCTATATGTTAAAAATATGTCAAATTGCCATATTTTTCATTTTTTCTTAAATCATATTCTACCCAAAAAACATAAGCCTCACACCAAAACAACCAAAATGAAACGATTAAGCTCATTATTCATATCAAATATGATACGAATAATTTGACTATTCGTATCATATTGGCTACAATAAAACCATGAAACAAGACCAAAACAACAAAATACCTCAATGGATATGGCAACAAACTGCCTACCCACACTTTAGCTATGACAGAGAAGTACTAGATCCTCTCATACAAAAAATTACCCTAGAACAAGGTAAACTCATAGCCTATCTATCAGTGATGGATGAACATAACATCAAGCAAACACAGCTCAATGCTATGGAAAATGAGATTATGGCTAGTTGTGCTATAGAGGGTGAGATGCTTAACAGAGAGAGTGTACGCTCATCCATACAAGAGAAACTAGGACTCAAAGAGGATGCACGCTACAGAGAACGATTCAAAGAGGACAACTACGTAGATATACTCATAGATGCGAATACCAATTATAAAGAAGACCTCACTTTAGAAAAGATATTTGCATGGCATCATGCAATGTTTGAAAAGTCTAACCTCTTGCATAAAATAAATATCGCCTCCTTTAGAGGGGAGGGTGTGATGCAAATAGTCTCTGGCGCTATAGGTAGAGAAAAAATCTATTATGAAGCACCGCCTAGAGAGAAATTAGAGACAGAAATGGATGCGTTTATAGCATGGTACAACATCACTCCTGCCTCGCTGATAAAGGCAGCCATTACGCACTTATGGTTTGTTATCATCCACCCTCTTGATGATGGGAATGGTCGTATCTCTAGGGCTATTACTGACATGGTACTCTCACAGATTGAGAGTTCTCATATCTCTAAGCTCTATACCATGTCTAAAAGTATCAATGACAACAGAAAAGCTTACTATACTGCATTAGAACAGACCACAGGGTACATCAAACAAGAGAACCCTACAGATATTACTTTATGGTGTAAATGGTTTTTTGAGACACTGTATAAGGCTCTACTAGAAGCACAACAGTCATTGAGCTACATTATAGATAAAACAAAATTTTGGGATAAACACAAAGAGAGTCATCTCAATGCAAGACAGACAAAAGTCATCAATAAAATCTTAGATATAGGTAGCGATAATTTTATAGGAGACCTCAGTAGAAAAAAATATATAACGATTGCCGATACCACCTCTGCAACTGCATCGCGTGATATCGCTGATTTGTTGAAAAAAGGTTGTATCGAACAAGTAGAAGGGACAGCGAGTAAAAATACACGTTATGCTGTCATCATCCCTACTTCTCAATCCTCATCATAGCAATCTCACCATGCACAACATCTAGCTTGCCAAGTGCTGTCATAGCCTCTTGCATTTCGCTCTCTTTACACTTGTGTGTGGTAAAGAGTAGTTTCGCTCTCTCTTCTGTGCTAGATGGCTTTTGTAGCATCGCTTCTATGGAGATACCGAACTCTCCGAGTGTTGATGTGATGCTGGCTAATACACCACTCTCATCTGCTACTTCAAGTCTAAGGTAGTACTGTGTGACGATGTCTTCTTTAGGTAGAAGTTTAAGTCCAGACTCTAAGCCCTTTTTATAGCCTAGCATCGGTCCTTGATTTCCACGTACGATGTCTACGATATCTGAGATAACAGCAGAAGCTGTTGCATCTCCACCAGCTCCAGGTCCATAATACATTGTCTCACCTACACGGTCACCCACGACGGTGACAGCGTTCATGACACCATCGACTTTGGCTATCATAGAGTCTGCTGGTATCATAGTGGCATGTACACGTAGTTCCACACCATCTCCTACTTTTTTGGCGATACCTAAAGACTTAATTTCATAACCAAACTCTTTAGCAAACTCTACATCGGTACTTGTGATATTTTCTATACCTTCTATGAGGATGTCCTCTGGTTTAGCATCTATGCCATACGCGATACTTGCTAAGATGAGTAGCTTATGTGACGCATCAAATCCACCCACATCAAATGTAGGGTCTGCCTCTGCATAGCCTAATTCTTGTGCTTCTTTTAATATGGCATCATACTGTGCACCTTCGTTTATCATCTTAGTCAGCATATAGTTACAAGTACCATTCATAATACCCTGAATAGACTCTATATGGTTGGCAGAAAGTCCAGTACGCAAGGCACCGATAATAGGGATGCCTCCAGCCGTACTTGCTTCATACATGAGAGGAATATCTCCAGCTATCTCTTGAAGTTCGTAACGGTGGTAGGCTAGTAGTGCTTTGTTTGCTGTCACTACCGCTTTACCATTTTCAAGGGCTTTTTTTACCAAGGCATAAGGCTCTTCTACCCCACCCATAAGTTCTACAACGATGTCTATCTCTGGATCATCTATAACGTCTAGTGGATTGTCCGAGAGCTTGATAGAAACACCTCTGTCTTTACCGAGGTTTTTCACTACACCAGATTTGACGACTATCTTCTTCCCTGCACGTGCTTCAATGATGTCAGCATTTTCTTCTAATATCTTTGCTACAGAGGCAC
>JALXBG010000048.1 GCA_026991605.1 Sulfurovum sp. | reverse complement strand
GTCTCTATCCACTCTCCATCTTCCCAGTAACGTCCTTTTGCACTTACTTCACGTAGGTTTATCTCAGGGTTAAAGTTGGTTGCAAAAGGGTAGCCGTGATCTCCTGCATTACAGTCTAGGATGTCGATAGTGTGTATCTCATCGAAGTAGTGTTTTTGGGCATAGGCACAAAAAATATTGGTTACCCCTGGGTCAAAGCCTGAACCCAGTAGCCCCATGATGTCAGCATCTTTAAAAAGTTGGTCACGTTCCCACTGTTCTTTGTATTCAAACTTCGCTGTATCTGGGTGTTCGTAGTTGGCAGTGTCTAGGTAGTCTACCCCACATTTTGCACAGGCATCCATAATGGTAAGGTCTTGGTAAGGCAGTGCAACGTTGATGACGATATCTGCTTTTAGCTTTTCTATCATTTCGATAAGCTCAGGTACCGAATCAGCATCTACAGTAGCAGTAGCTATGTCTACACCTACTTTTTCTTGTATGTTTTTAGCGATGGCATCACATTTACTCACTGTTCGGCTTGCAAGGGTAATCTCTCCAAAGGTATCAGCGTTCATCGCACACTTAAAAGCCACGACGTTACCCACACCTCCTGCACCGATGATAAGGGTTCTTTTAGACATATATATTCCTTAGTTTTTATGATTTAATATTCTATACATAAGCTGTTCTTGTATATCTTGTCTACTATCTAGGATAAGAAGCAGATAGACATTTTTACTCTCTACACTATAGATAATACGCCATCGTTTATAGATGATTTCTCTGTAATTAGTAAATCCCAATGCCTCTAACTCTGGTACAATACGCCCTCTAAGAGGAAAATAGTCTAAGTCTTGACATTGCTCTTTAATGGTAAGATAGATATTTTTGGCATTGGTTTTATTTTCTCCAAATATATAGTCAATGATATTATTAAAATCAGATACGGCATCATCGGTCCAGTTTACAGTATATTTTTGCATGGTTTAGCTAAAGTATTTTTTTTCTATAGCATCAAAAACTTTTTCTTGCGCTATCACTTTTCCTTCACGTATTTGTCGTTCACTATGGTTAATCATTTTAAGTAAGGCAAGACTATTTTGTAGGTTTTCATAACTCCTAATATCTTGCACAACGGCTTTTGCTTCACCATTCTGAGTGATAATCATTGCTCTTTTACTGTCATTTACCGTATTAATAACATCAGCAGTTTTACTTTTGAGGTAGCTAATGGGTTTTATGTCTTGACTTAAATTCATGATTGAGCCTTTTCTTATAATGGTATATTGTACTAAATTTAGATTTAATTTGGTATTAAATAGTAATGATTTACAATGTAACTCAACCCAAAAAGCAGAGGAATAAAGAGCAGTGTGCTTAGTAAGATAAGTGAGGTAACATCTTTAGGCTTGCAGTCATAAAGAGAAGCGAGATTGATGTTGGCAACAGCTAGAGGTGTCATCATCTCCATAAATATGACACCTTGCACAAACAGAGGAAGGTCTGTAAACGAGAGTATAAATGCAGTGGCTAAGGGAATGATGATGAACTTCTGACTGATGGTACCCATAAAGAGTTTAGGATGTAGCTCTTTGATGCGTATGCCTTGCAGAAAAGTTCCCAGTAAGAAGAGTTGTAAGACTATCCCTGCGTAGGCTCCCATCTTGAAAAACTCTTGTATCTGAGAGCTGAGTGGTATGTCATAGATGTTTATGAGTATGGGCAGGGATAATGGGGATTTTAACGATGTTTAAGAGTGAGTCTTTGATGCTAAATGACCCACGAGAGTAGATGTACACACCGATTATGTAGACTACAAAGACATTGGCGATATTGATGAGTGTGGTGTAGATGACCGACTGCTCTCCAAAGAGGGCGATGCCCAGTGGTATACCTATATTTCCAGTGTTACCTACAAATCCAGCTATGGAAAAGATGGCTCTTTCTTTGGGGTCAGTAAAAAGCATCTTTCCCAAGAGAATAGTAGGAATGAGTAAGACTAAGATAATGGCAAGGTAAAGTAGAGGTACATAGATATGTTCAGAGTGAAGCTTCGCTGTAGAAAATCCCCATATGGTCACAAAAGGCTGTAAAAAATAGACAGACATAAGTGTGAGTGTCTTGGTACTCATATCTTCTTTAAAGATGCGTTTAGCCATATAGCCAAGCACAATGAAGACGTAGACGAAGATAATGGAGAGAAGTGTGGTTATCATAAAATAGATTATACTATTAATCTATTTTAGATATCATTCCCCACTTTTAAACTTAGGATATTTTATGGATTTTTCGTCGTTAGAGACTTGGGGTTATGTGGCGGTAGCATTTTTTTCATTTGGTGGGTCGTTGATGATAGTTGCGGCTGCAGGGGTCTTTTCTTATATGGGTAAGATGGACTTGACTACGGCACTTGCCATTGCTACTGTGTCTAACTATATGGGTGATATGTTTCTTTTTTACCTTGGAAAGTATCAGAAAAAAGAGATACAGCCTTACTTTGCAAAACATAAGCGTAAGATAGCGTTAGCAACACTCCTTATGCGTAAATATGGGGTATGGGCTATTTTTATACAGAAGTTTTTGTATGGTATTAAAACATTGGTACCACTCTCCATGGCACTCTCGAAATATGACTTTAAAAAGTTTGGATTTTATAATATATTTGCATCAATAGTATTTGTACTTACCATAGGGCTTAGTGCATACTATTCTAGTGAGTTTATTATCTCAGTGTTTAACTATATAAAAGAGAAGCCTTGGATTGCCCCTATGATACTTGTGGTGATAGTAGCTGCCATTTGGTATGCTATGGAGCACATGACAAAGAAGCGTTAAGTACTTCTTATCTGTTGAGCCAGTAGATGAGACTTGGGATGTTCTCTATCCCAAAGTAGAGGTAGTTATGGTCTACGTTGTCACCTGGTCTGTAAATGTAACTAAGCCTAAAGATATCAATAATATCTACATAGGTATTTAGTCCATAGGCAGAATCTTGTTTGTAAAAGTTTCCTTCTGTATCACCAAAGAAACTGACACCTCCACCAAACTTCATAAAGTCATTGTACTCGTTAAAGGCATTGAGATCAAGACGTACAAAATTAGTTGATTTGTCGGCTATAACATAGGATGCTTTGGCTTCAAATCCATCAAGATAATGCATGTCTTTATAATAGAGTGCAGTATACCCTAGACTCATGCCTCCATTGTTCAAATCGGTAGCTATCTCTCCTGGTATAAATTTTAGTGCTGTTCTAAAGTTCTCTTTTCCTGGGTCTTTGGGTACATCTAAAGGAAAGAGTTGTAAACCATTTTTTTCTTTGAGAAAAGTACTTCCAGCCCAAGCACTTACATTGGTCAATGTTGCAATAGGTTTATGATCAGGATACATGTCTGCTCGGTCATTTTCTATACTTGTAATACGATTTACAATAAATCGTAAAGGTCTTTTGTACCAATTGTCTATATCTTTTTTCGCATAGGCTAAAAAGCCATTTTTTGATGTTTTGAGATAGTATATATTTAACTTTGAAAGAAAGACTTTAAATTCGTCATTGTCATAGCGTTTATTGTCTGTTTTGTTTAGATTAAAGGCATTGTATATTGTAGAGTAACGGTCTATAGTTTTAGGTTTAAGATGATGAAACTCTGTATTTAAGAAGAGGGTGTAGGCTGTATTAGCATCTTTATTTTGGTTAATTTTGAGTATATTCTTTAAATAATTCATTAAATCTATTTGAGAAAGATTTTTGTATTTATTGGGATATGCTCTTTTAAATGCCGCAGCAATGTGGTAGATGGCATCATATATACCCACATGGTAATCATATTCTCTAAAGTTTTTGTCTAAAAAAGCTCCAAAGTGACTTAAAAATTGTCCTGTGATAGGATGAAACCTTGAAGAAAGTACCAATTTTTTATCTGTTTCTCCTCTAAAGTTTTTGTTAATGGCTTCATAGAGTTTCATAGACTGCATAATATCGAAACTACTAAAGACAGGAAGAAGGTTTGTCCCTATAAAGCCAATAGGCATTTCCTCTTTTGCATCTATATCTTCATCCTCTTTCTCTTTTCTCATGTTACTAGGATCCATAAAGAAAAAGGTTGATGCATTGCTGTCGAGTGCTATGGCTAAGTCCAGTGGTACATTGTCATACAAACCACCATCTATAAAGTAACTAGAGTGTTTTTTCCCTTTGTATTCATAGTCAAGTTTAACTTGTTGGAAGGCACCAGGAAAAGCTCCTGAGGCAAAAAGAAGATTGATAAGATGCTGTCTGTCTTTATCGATATCTGGAATAGAAAGATAAAAATCTCCACGAGGAGGCAGTGTTTTATTGCTTACAATACCTCTTCCATTTTCCTCCTTGAAGGTAAGCGGTACAGAGAAGTTTTGGTTTTTTACTTTAATGCCATGTACTTTTTCTACAATAGGTGTCACTTTGGTAACTGCAACCCCAAGTGGCACTTCACACCCTTTTTTAAAGATAGGTTTTTTAAGATGTTCGATAATTTTTTCACCTTTTTCCCTTAACCCACGTCTTGAAAAAAGAGAACTTTTATTATGTGGGTCTGCCCCTCTGATGACAAGGTCTTCAATGCCTAAATTTACCCATGTTTCATAAAAAAGGTTGTCATCTATAGTATTGTGAAGAGGAATAGATTCTTTTTGGCACCAGTACATTGCGGAAAGCAGGGCATTAATAGACCCAGCCGATGCACCAGCAACAGACTTTAAGTTAGGTTCTACAAGTTCACTTTTTTGTTTTATCTCTGTAAGCATCTTTATAATTGCCCAGTTATATCCTGCTTCATAGGCACCAAGACTTACTCCACCCGAGATAACCATAGAAAAGTTGACTTGTTTACGTCCAGTTTCATTGTTTTCATCTGTTTGTGCGTAGAGATTTAGAGTTAAAAAAGTACTAAAAAGAAATGAGCTAAAAAGTCTATACATAGGTTAGTCCTTTTGAAGTATGAGAGAGAAGATGGAAGTAACCTTCCATCTTAGGTGTTATAATTTTTTACTTTTAATGAATTTTTCAATACGTCTGATACCTTCACGAATAGTTGTCATATCTGTTGCAAATGAGAATCTAAAGTAACCTTCCGAACCAAATCCTATACCTGGTACTACAGCAACACCTGTGGCTTGAAGTAACTCTTTACAAAACTCTATAGAATCTTCTGAGATATCTTTGATATTTACAAAGAGATAAAATGCTCCTTGAGGTTTAAGTACAGAGAGTCCATCTATCTCGTTAAAAAGTTTGACGGCTTCATCGGCTCTTGCTTCAAATGCTCTCCTCATTTGTTCTATATCATCATCTACTTCACCTAAAAGTGCAGGAATAGCAGCTTTTTGAGTAATGGAGTTGATGTTTGATGTACTTTGTGACTGAAGTTTGTTCATCGCAGCGATGAGTTCTTTTTTAGGTGTAGCTAAGTACCCAAAACGCCACCCTGTCATTGCTACAGATTTGCTAAGCCCATTAATTGTGACAGTTCTTTGATACATGTCATCAGAAATACTAGCAGCAGCTACAAAGTCAATGCCGTAGACAAGTTTTTCATACATCTCATCCGAAGCTACAATAATGTCTGTACCCTCTAAAACTGTAGCAATAGCTTCTAACTCTGATTTTGAGTAAACTGAACCTGTAGGATTGGAAGGGGTTGTCAAGATAATCATCTTGGTCTTAGGACTGATAGCAGATTTGAGTTCTTCTGCGGTAATTTTAAAATTACCAATTTCGTTTGTTTCTATAATAACAGGCACAGCAGCAGCATATTTCACAAGTTCAGGATAAGTAACCCAGTAGGGTGCAGGTATGATGACTTCATCTCCGGGATTTAGTACGGCTTGAAAGAGGTTAAAAAGTGACTGCTTTGCACCATTACTTACGATAATGTCTGAAGGTGCATACTCTAAACCATTGTCACGTTTAAGTTTAATGCTCACAGCTTCAAGAAGCTCAGGGATACCTGGCACCGCAGTGTATTGTGTAAAACCATCATTAATAGCTTTAATGGCTTCATCTTTGATAGCTTTAGGTGTTTCAAAGTCTGGCTCACCTGCTGAGAATGAAAGAATGTCTTTACCTTGTGCTTTCAAATCACGTGCAAGTGATGAAATGGCAATAGTAAGCGATGGTGACAGTGTTTGGATGCGATCTGAAAGTAGCATGAAAACCCTTTTACAAAAATAATTTAAATAACTAATATTATAACAAAAAGTGGTTGATATCTGACTAAGAAGAAGGACTTATGAAAAATATAAGTCCAAATGAGATTGAGAATGTGTAGCTTTGTGCCTAGTCCATTGAGTGAATAAAATTATCATAAATCTCATCGAGATCATGGTCTTTCTGCTTGATACCTTCTTGTTTACCTTTTGGAAGGGCAGCTTCAAGTACTTCAATACGCTTAATGAGATACTCAAATATCTCTTTATTTACATCAGGTATTTTGTCATGACTAAGTGGACTTTTATCATAGCCACGTTTAAGTACACGTGCGGGGATACCCACGGCAGTACAGTCTTCAGGTACATCTTTAACCACTACAGAATTGGCACCTACTTTAGAGTTTTTGCCTACGGTAATGTTTCCAAGTACTTTCGCTCCAGCTCCAATGACAGCACCAGCTTTAATGGTGGGGTGACGTTTTCCCTTGTCTGTACTTACACCACCAAGTGTCACTTGCTGATAGATAAGTACATCATCTTCGATGATAGTAGTTTCACCAATAACTACACCTACACCATGGTCTATAAACACACGCCGTCCTATGGTAGCCCCAGGGTGGATGTCTATCATGGTTAGAAACATCCCCATAGCTGAGATAAGACGTGGAATAAAACGTAAGCCTTTAGTATAAAACCAATGGGCAATACGGTAAAAAAACATTGCCCATAACCCTGGGTAGTTAAAAAAAAGTTCAAAAGTGGAATGTAAGGCAGGGTCATTCTTTATATTAACATTTAAAAAATCTTCTTTTATTAA
>JALXBG010000047.1 GCA_026991605.1 Sulfurovum sp. | reverse complement strand
TCAGCCACACTCTTCGCACGAGCTTCCCACTCTGGCATATCATGGTTTTTAAAGAAGACTTGCCAGTCATGTTTTACCATCGCCGAACAAGTTGCTTCTGGGATAAGCATCGCATCACACTTATCCATAAAACTTTCAAAGTACTCTATGTTTGCTTTGGTCATACGCTCTACAGATTTGACAGCACCAGTAAAGTAGGCTGGAGCACCACAACAAAGCTGATCTTTAGGGATAAAGATATCAATATTAAGTTCTTTGAGTATCTCTACCAAACTCTCACCAATGCCCCCATAGTTATAGTTGGCAAGACAGCCTATAAAGATAGCTACACGTAATGGTTTTTCTTCCTGCTTAGGTGCAGGAATATTTTCAGGAAAGCTGTTTAAAAAACTGATTTTCTGCATAGAAGGAATAAGTCTGCCTTTTTTCACCATAGGCATTCTAAATCGTGCTAAGAGTCCACCCTTGTTCTCATCTGCTTTAAAGGCACAGGTCTTAAACATGAAACCAAATTTCATGACAATATCCATGACTTTACGGTGCTCAAGTAGGTAAAAAGCAACCTTCTTAAACAAAGGCATACCAAACTTTTCGGCAATGTCAGCACGTACTTCTTCTATGACCATATCTGTAGCAAGTGAGTTTGGACAAACCTCCACACAGTTGGTACAGAGGAAACAAGACTCAAAGATGTTTTTGGCATTCTTATCGAGTTCTAGATCACCTCTTTGATACGCACCAAGTAGGTCTATAAAACCACGAGGAGAGGTAGTCTCATCTGGGCTTACTTGGTGAATGGTACAAACAGGGATACATTTTCCACATTTGATACAGTCATCACTTGTTGCTGAGAAATTGAAGATGTCTTCTATTTTTTTGCTCAATGGGTTTCCTCTTTTGTATTTTTACCTCTTGTAGGGTGGGTTTTCCAACCCACCATGAACGTTAGTTCAATATATTACTACATCATTGTCAGTGGGTTGGAAAACCCACCCTACAGAATTAAACAGTTTTTGAAAAGCTCTTTTTGTTGCCACCATATTGGTGCATATACGCATCAAACGGCATAGCAATGTTTCTGATTAACAGTGTACCTGTGGTACTTACTGTGATTTTGTCTTCTGTGATGGTTACGAGGTCTGCTTTTACAAACTCTTGCAGTTCATCTAGTGCATCTGCAAAGTATTCATCAAACTTGATGTTATGCTCTTTGTTGACACGTTTCATATCTATGGAGAAGTTCGCCATAAGTTCCATGATAACAGCTTTTCGTAAATAGTCATCTTCACTTAGGTTTACACCTCTTTCAAAAGGAAGTTTTCCTTCATCAAGTGCGGCTTCATAGACTTTCATATCTTTGGTATTTTGTGCATAGTAACGTGCACCTTCACCAATGCTTGTAAGCCCTATACCTACCAAGTTAGCACCACCTTTTGTGGTGTAGCCTTGGAAGTTTCGGTGTAATTCACCTTTGGCTATGGCTCCGAAGAGCTCATCTTCAGGTTTGGCGAAATGGTCCATACCTACCATCTTATAGCCTTTGTTTTCAAAAAAGTCAATAGTATACTGGAAGATTTTGAGTTTTTCATCTGGGCTAGGCAGGGTCGTTTCATCAAACTTACGCTGTGTTTTCATGAGCCAAGGCACGTGCGCATAGTTAAAAACTGCCACTCTGTCTGGGTTAAGTACAGTAGAGAGTTCAAGTGTTTTTTTGAAGGTCTCTAGGTCTTGGTATGGTAGTCCATAGATGAAGTCTGTGTTAATGGAGTTGATGCCATATTTTCTAGCAAGTTTCACGGCATTTTGTGTAAGCTCTAAAGGCTGGACACGGTGTATCTCTTTTTGTACTTTGTCATCAAGATCTTGTACCCCGAAACTGATGCGGTTAAAGCCATGTTTTTGAAAGACTTTCATTTGGTCTTCATTGAAAAATCGCGGGTCTATCTCACAGCTTATCTCTGCATCTTTACTCCAGTTTGGGAATGCTTTTTTGATGTAAGAAACTATCT
>JALXBG010000046.1 GCA_026991605.1 Sulfurovum sp. | reverse complement strand
CCTTAGGTACAGACTGTGAAGTTTTGGGGTAGGTACAGTACTGCGTATTGCCCACCACTTCAGAACCTGCTCCCAGAGCAAAGACTATCTCATTAATGGCAGGAGAGAGGGTGACTATGCGTTCTTGTGCATAGGTAAATATACTAAGAAATAAAAGTAATATGATTTTCATGAATACCTTTGTAGGGTGGGTTTTCTAACCCACCTTATGCATCTTGGTGGGTTGGAAAACCCACCCTACAGCATATATTAAAATTTAGCTCTTACACCTGCATAAAATGCTCTTGGAGATGTTGCATAACCATATACTGTTTGGTACGCTTCATCTGTAAGATTAACAATTTTACCATAAACTTGGAATGCTTTGGTCACTTGGTAATCAGCAGTGAGGTTAACCACAGTATATTTACCTGTCTCTACGTCTGAAGTTGTGTAGTCTGGGTTAAAGATAATGTCAGTTCTGCTTCCAACGTACTCAAGGTCTGCACCAACATGAAGATTTTCAACACCATAGTAGTCTACAGCAGCTTTAAATGTCTCCGTTGCTCTTCTTTTAAGTTGGTTACCATCTTTGTCTTCTGCAGTAAAGAGATTGGTGTAGTTCATGCTAAGTTGAAGATCTGAGAGTATCTCTTTAGAATAGGCAACTTCGATACCATCTATCTTAGATGTACCATCTACATTGTTATATCCATTGGTGTACTCGATGAGGTTGTCTATCTTGTTGTTAAAGTATGTCA
The DNA here is from genome assembly GCA_026991605.1 of Sulfurovum sp. GTDB lineage: Bacteria > Campylobacterota > Campylobacteria > Campylobacterales > Sulfurovaceae > Sulfurovum. Next base: position 6,270 of record JALXBG010000046.1, on the reverse strand, counting down.
CTGAGAAATCTTTGTAGGCTACTGTTACATCAAATGATTTTGTAGTCTCTGGGTTAAGATTTTCATTACCGATAGGGTAGTACACGCCACCAAATGTTGATCCTGGTGCATAGAGTTGGTAAAGTGTTGGCACAGTATAGGCAGTACCGTAGTTAAATGATGTCACAAGTCCTTTGATGTTTTCATGGATATGTTTAAGACCTATCTTCCCTGTGACTTCATTGTCAAATGTAGAGTAACTGTCATAACGCAATGACTCTGTCAAGATAGTAGTTCCTCCCATAAAACCTTTAAAGGTATTGTTGTTGGTTACAAAGATACCTTTGTTGTTAAAGTCTTTGTTGATGCTGTTTTTATGCTCAAATTTCTTATAGTCTGCACCAAAAAGTACAAAATCTTCTGTCCCATAAGGGATTTTAGAGTTGATACCGTACTCATCTACCTGACCATCAAATGGTGTTGTGCTAAATTCAGTGATGAATTCTCTTTCAAACTTAGAACGTTTTGCATAAACGTTTAGCTCGTTAAAGCTGTCTATGTGGTTGAAGTTTACAGAAGCAAAAGAGTCTTTTGTTGTACTGTTTGCAATGCCATTTGGATTTTGGTATGTGTCATATTCACCGTCTGCATCGATGTATGTATACGCTAGGTCAACTTTATTGCTTTCGTTGATGTTGAGCCCTAGTTGTACGTTGGTTGTTTTGTTTGTGTATCCGTCATCTTCAAAGTTACTGATGTCTTCGCCTTTTGGAGCCTGTGCTGTGAAGCTATCTGTGTCTACAACATTGTGACTTACTTTGAGTGAATAGTTCTCTGTTTTTGTTGAGAGTGTTGCTCCATACTTTTTTGTGTTAAAGCTTCCAGCTTCGATATGTGCAGCACCATGTACACCATTTTCAGGCTTTTTGGTAATGATATTTATGACACCCGCAGCAGCGTCAGCACCCCAGATACCTGACTGTGCTCCTTTAACTACTTCGATTTGTGCTATGTCTTCTACCATTAAGTGTGCAAAAGGTGCACCTGAAGTACCTGTAATGTCATTGTAACGTACACCGTCGATGAGTACGAGTGTGCTTCTTGAGTCCATACCTCTTAGATTTACAGAGGTTGATGTTCCAAGTCCACCATTTTGTGTAAATGTGACACCTGGAAGTGAGTTAAGTGCCTGAGTGACTGTAGTGTATCCTCTGTCTTCAATGTCTTGTGCAGTAATGACATCTACATTTGATGTAACATTTTGAAGGTTTTGTGTCGTTCTTGTTGCCGATACAACGGTAATGTCTTCAAGTGTTGTATCTGCGAAAGTTGCTTGTGTTAAAAGTAGAGAAGCCGCTACGAGGCTTAGTGTCTTTGTTGTCATGGTTATTCCTATGTATGTGTTATATGTATTATGTGTTATATATATTATGTGTAATTCAATATAATTGAACCATGGATAATGTTGTTATTGTGGGTGTTGTGGCTGATAGTATCAACCTTACGGTTATACCGTTTGTGCAGGAGGAGAAGTTTTGTACTCTTGTATTTTGAAGGCATGGTCATGGTACTGGTAGTTGCTGTCAAGTCTACAGAGCTTGTGCAAAGTAGAGTACATCGCTATAACGGCAAGGGAAAAGTACTGTTTAGTATGACCACGTAAATATTTCTTCATGCGCGAATTGTACCTTGTGTATCTTATTATTGAATTAAATTTATTGTTTCTCATTGTTTTCATAAATCTTTATTTTTGTCTAACTCTTGAAGTATATATAAAAATCATTTTATTATTTTTCAAATATATTTATGGCAAATGCTCAAGGGTATTCTCAGCATATGATTGCTAAAGTGTTAGGAGTATCACAACCTGCTGTACATGGAGTGATAAAGAGGGGTGGGAAATGAATTATTCTTTATCATTTACTCCCTTTATCTTTTATCTAGGTAGGTAAAAATATGATAATTTATTTAATTCTTTTACTACTAATCATTGGTTTATATGTGGACTATTTAATGATATTAAAGTTGGAAAAATTCACAAACAACTAAATACAGAATCAAAAAGTTTTAGTTTTTTCGGATATAACAAAAAGCTTGATTATATCAAAAAGAAAATTTACCGTATGGAAGATAAACATTATCAAAAAGAACTATCGAAAATACAAGTATGTCAAAAGTTTTTTGTAATAAGTTCAGTCTTTCCTTTTATCCTTGCGCTTATATCTAAAATGATTAGTTAGGTTATAACTTAAATTAAACTATTCTTTGTCGTTACCCTTGAACATGTGAATATACAAACTCTATAAAGCTTAAATTAATATAATAATATATATAATAACATATAGTTAAGTATGGAGAATAATATGATTACGTATGCAAAAGATGAAATGGTTGGTATTACAGAACTAGGTAAATCACTTGGGAGTTATCTTGATAAAGTAACTTCGGATGTGTTTAATAAGATAGCCATCATTAGAAGAAATAAACCTGAAGCAGTTATTATACCTATAGAAGAGTATGAACTGCTTCAAGGTGCCTATGATAGACTTGAACAAAAAGAGATAGAAGCTATCTTGGCTAATATGAATGAGGATGATAAAACTGTATCTAAAACAAAAACTTTGCATATAGACATTTAGTAATGAAAAAAGATATTAAGCTTACCTATCTAAAAAAAGCTACAAAGTTTCTTGATAAAAATAGAGACACTTTAACAGAATCACAAGTGGATGATCTTATTATAAAGTTTATCAAAAAAAAGATGTATGGCATAGATACAAATATCGACTACAAGCAGATGAGTGGTACTATCTCAAATATCTATAGAATTAGAAAAGCAAATATTAGAATTATAGTAAAGTTAGAAAACAATGAAATAATCATTGAAGCCATTATTACAGATATTGGTTTTCGTGGAGATGTCTATAAATAACACAGTTGTGGAATGAGTAAAAATGAGAAATGATTGATATATCTCTTCACAAAGCAAATGAACAAGAAAAAAAAAGTATAATCTACCCAATTATTTACAGGAGATTTTTATGGCAATTGAAACAGTTCAAACCACAGACGCATTTAAAGCATTGGTAACAGAAGTTACTTCACAAGCAGGGTATAAAGAGCCTATGGCATTTGGTATTGCACGTGTAGACAGAGGGCAAAAGAATGCAGAGAAAATCTTACAGGCAAACTTTGGACTCATCAACTGGAAAGAGAACTTTGGTTCAGCGGCCGTGTTCATCAAAGCACTTCAAGAGGCTAAAATCGATGTAGACTTTTCTGGTTCTGAATGTGTAGCGACTATCAATGAAAACTTTGTAAACAATGCTATGGCAGCATTTGCACCATACTTGGCAGAAGCAACAGGTGATGCACACAAAAATGTTCAGGTCATCAAAACACTTGCTAATATGGAAGACATTGGTAAGAACTTTAGAATTGTCTTTTTGTTTGAAGATGCAAATGCTGAGTCAGTTGAAGCAGTATATCTTAAACTTTATGCACTTTCGCAAAGTAAAGCTGAGTTAAGAAAAGTAAATCTAAACGGTGCATTTGGAATCTTATCTAACGTGGCATGGGTAGGGAACACTCCTTATGAGCTAGATTATCTAAGAGACAACGAGATAGAGATGAAACTAAATGGTACATACCCAACAGTGGACTCTGTAGATAAATTCCCAAGATTCTTACAGCATGTGATTCCTGCGGATAATACAAGAATCCTTGAAGCATCTAAAGTAAGAATGGGTGCACAACTTGCAGCTGGAACAACAGTTATGCCAGGTGCATCGTACATCAACTTCAATGCAGGAACTCTAGGGCCAGTAATGGTTGAAGGGCGTATTTCATCTTCGGCTATCGTAGGTAGTGGTTCTGACGTTGGTGGAGGAGCATCTATTTTAGGTGTACTAAGTGGTACAGACGGTAACCCTATCAGCATTGGTGAAAATACACTTCTTGGTGCAAACTCAACGTGTGGTATCCCACTTGGTGATGCTTGTATCATTGATGGTGGTGTGGCTATCTTTGCAGGAACGAAAGTAAAAGTAGCCCCTGAAGAGTTGGCTAAAATCAAAGAAGCAAACCCTGATGCACAACTAGATGATAAAACAACATTCCGTGCAGATGAGTTCCAAGGACTCAATGGACTTCACTTTAGACAAAACTCTACTACTGGTGAGATAGTTGTAAGAAGAAGTACAAGAGAAGTAAAATTAAACGCGGATTTACACTAAACTATGAACGAAGAAAATGTAGTAGAACGTGTCTGCCTTTTGGCACTCATGAAAAAAGAGCCAGAAGAGTCACTCTCTGACATTCAAAAGATGTTGGTGGATACTGGTATGTTTGATATGAAAGAGTGTAAGTCTGTCTTTAAGATGCTTAAAGAGGAGCAGTATATTGCTGAAGATGGTGGGCTTACTATGAAGGGTGTTATGGAAGCGAAGTTGGCTGAGGAAATGTTTAAGCAATAGCTGTAGGGTGGGTTTTCTAACCCACCACAAGCTTGTCTTGATTATCGGTGGGTTAGAAAACCCACCCTACAAATAAAGGAATCTTATGCGTGTAGATAAATGGTTAAGTGCAGTGAATGTAGTAAAACGTCGTACCATTGCTACAGATATGCTCAAATCGGGTGTGGTATTGATTAACGACATGAAAGCCAAAGCTTCAAAAGATGTGAAGATAGGTGATAAGATAACCATAGAGTATCTTAAGGGTGCGAAGCATTATGAAGTGCTTCAAATTCCTAAGACTAAGACGATACCAAAATCTCAAAAAGAAGAGTTCGTAAAGGAGCTTTAAATGGATATAAAAACCAAATTTGAAAAACTATTTAACAATGAAATGCCTGAAAATGAGGCGCGTCAGTTTCTTATAGAGTTAGCAAAAAAGGGTGAGACACCTGGAGAGATAGCCATTGCCGCATCTATTATGCGTGAACACTCCATAAAACTACCTATCTCTAAAGTATTACAAGAAAAAGCCATAGATGTAGTAGGTACAGGGGGAGATAAAAGTGGTAGTTTTAATATTTCTACCACGGTATCGTTACTATTGGCTTCTATGGGGTGTGTGGTTGCAAAGCATGGGAGTAGAAGTATTACAAGTCAATCAGGTTCTGCTGATGTTTTAGAGACCTTAGGCATCAATCTTGACCTTTCACCAGAGCAGCAGGTAAAGATGTTAGAAGAGACGGGGTTTTGTTTTATCTTTGCAATGAATCACCATCCTGTGATGAAACATCTTATGCCCATACGTAAATCTATAGAATATAGAACAATCTTTAACATATTGGGACCTTTAACAAATCCTGCAGGTGCACAAAAATACCTACTGGGTGTTTTTGATCCTTCTTATATTAAACGTATGGCAGAAGCACTTTTGGAACTGGGATGTAAAAGAGCCTATGTTGTGAGTAGTCAAGATGGTATGGATGAGATAGGACTTGCCTGTAACACATCTTTTGCCTATGTGGAAGACAATCGCATCAGCGAGGGGGAAATCAACCCTGAAGCCTTTGGATTTAAACTAGCTCCTAAAGAAGCGATACTTGGTGGAGATGCTGCCTTTAATGCACAAATCACTAGAGATATCTACACAGGTGAAGAGTGTGGGCCCAAAAGAGATATTGTAGTACTCAATGCGGCTTTTGCATTGTTTGTAGATGGAAATGTTCGTGATTTGGAAGAAGCTATTTCTATGGTAGAAGCACAACTCGATAGTGGCAAAGCTAGAGAACATCTAAATATTATGGCTGATATCAGTCAAAAATTGGCATAGATTGTATGGAAATTATTGCTTCATTAGACGAATTACCTAAAGTTGTAGCGTACTTAGAAAATACTTTACCTGCAAATGTTATTGTATTTCTTCGTGGAGATCTAGCAGCAGGAAAAACAACACTCACACAAGCCATCGCTAAAGAGAAAGGTATTGAGGGTGAAGTGACTTCGCCTACGTTTTCATTGCAACAGTGTTACGAGGGGCATGATGGCACTCATTTGTATCATTATGACCTCTATAGACTTGAGCATGAAGAGTTTATGCAGATGGGACTCTTTGAGGAGTTTGAAAAGTCTGGTTGGCATATGGTTGAGTGGGGAAGTGATGTGCTTAAAGCCTTTTTAGAAGGTGTAGGCTATAATGTTGCTATGATAGAGATAGAGCCATGTGAAAATGGTCGAATTTATAAAATAGAGAGTTGAAATGCACACACTTGAAGCCATAAACCTTGCCAAAACCATTAAAAAAACACAAATCGTGCATGATATCTCTCTTCGTGTCAAA
>JALXBG010000045.1 GCA_026991605.1 Sulfurovum sp. | reverse complement strand
TTTGGATTATTTCTTTATGACAGAGTTTGGAGAAGACGGTATCACCAAACCAGCAGGACATGCATCAAACAACTATCTTACAGATGCCTCTATTACATACAGAGGTATTCCTTACTTTAATATTAGAGTGGGACAATTCAAATACCCAGGAAGTGAAGAGGGATTAAGAGCCGTATTTACTTCTACCTATAGAAACTTTACTACGGCTGGGTCACAACTTTTACTCGAGCGTTTTTTGCCTAACAATGCAAAAGAGATAAAACCAGGTATTTTTCAGGCAGCTCCGGAACAGTCTGTAGGTGCCTACAGAGACAGAGGTGTAGAACTTTTTCATACTGCTAAAATAGCAGACAAGACAACACTTACATGGGCAGGTATGATAGGTAGCGGTACGGGTATGAGCTCTTCTAATGCTTCAGGGGAACCAACCTATTATGGATACCTTGCAGCTGAATATCTTTTTGGGAAAGGTAAAGGCTACTATACACAATCACTTAAAGGGTTTACCTGGTACCAAAATGGAAAAAGACAACTCAATAACAAAGATTACACAAGAGAGCGTTATGGTGCTGGCTTTAACTATTTTCATAATGGTTTACGTGTAGGTGCAGAGTATATCAAAGCCAAAGGAATGATATACAATGGAGCTAAAGATGTAGATCATGACCCTTATGGTGTAAACTGGGAATATCAGTTTGCAGCAGATAAAAAGAATGAAGCAGATGGAGGATATATAAATATACAATATTTCTTTGTCCCTAAAAAGTGGGAAGCAATGGTACGATACGATTACTTAAATCGCCTCACCAACTCCACAACAGGAGAAAGAAAATTTAAAACAACCACCATTGGACTCTCTTATCACTTTAAAGGCCCTACAAGAATAGATGTAAACTATGCCTTTAGAGATGCAGATGCTCCAGGTAATGCCAAAGCACAAAAAGTACTAGATCATACAGGTGATCTTCTTTCAATTCAAGCAACACTCAAATTTTAAACCCCGAGATACCTTTTTGAGGTATCTCACTCTCTACTTCGTCAATCATACCAAGGAAAGCAATTTAATGAAAAATATAATCTATCTTTTAATCACAACAATAATGAGTATTTCAATACTCTCTGCAAACAATGAAACAGGTGTAAAAAAAGCACTTTATGACTTGACTACAGGTAATGTTAAAGTACTCAAAAAAAAGTTGATACATAATATCATCTCCAATACAGAATACTACAAAAGCAAACATGAGCAATTCAAGGTACGTGTAGTAGTACATGGGGATGCCTATAAGTTTTTTATGGAAGATTTGAATAATACTGCTTATGCTTTTCAACCTGTCGTTGTCAAAAATAAAAAAACATTACAAAAAGCATTGAATGAATTGGTCAATGTTTATCATGTAGAGTTTTGGGTATGTGGTGCAGGCATGAAACACCATCATCTCAAAAAAGAAGCATTTTATCCATTTATTACCGTAATACACAATGCTATGACAGGATTAATAGATGCACAAAATGATGGGTATGCCTATATACCAATTGCTAAATAATATCAAAGAGATTTAGTATACATCATCGATTCAAAAAATTTCATAACATATTTAGATGAAATTTGCTATAAATACACATAAATTACTTTCCACAAAATAAGGACCCTTATGTCATATGAAATTGAAACCTTTGACCCAGAGATATTTGCTGCCATTGAAAATGAAAGAGAGAGACAAACTAATCACTTAGAGATGATTGCTTCTGAGAACTTTACACTTCCTGCTGTGATGGAAGCAATGGGTTCAGTATTTACCAACAAATATGCTGAAGGGTATCCATATAAACGTTACTACGGTGGATGTGAGTATGCAGATGTGGTAGAACAACTGGCTATTGACAGAGCGTGTGAACTTTTTGATTGTAACTATGCAAATGTACAGCCTCACTCAGGAAGCCAAGCCAATGGTGCAGTCTATGCAGCACTACTCAAAGCTGGAGATAAACTTTTAGGTATGGACTTAAGCCATGGTGGTCACTTGACTCATG
>JALXBG010000044.1 GCA_026991605.1 Sulfurovum sp. | reverse complement strand
ATGTTACTTTTTACACCAGGACCTACGCCAGTACCCGAGTCTGTACGTTTGGCAATGGCTACACCGACACTTCATCACAGAACACCAGAATTTGAAGCGATTTTCAAAGAGACAAGAGAACTTCTTTTTAAACTTTTTGCTACCGATGAAGTCATCATGCTTGCAAGTACAGGGACAGGAGCTATGGAAGCTGCTGTAACGAACCTTTGTCATGACACCTTGCTTTCAGTTAATTCTGGAAAGTTTGGTGAGCGTTTTGGGAAGATTGCTTTGGCGCATGGACTTAAAAATGTTGAGATTAAACATGAGTGGAACACACCGGTTTCTGTTGAAGAAGTGGTTGAAGCGGTAAAAGCGAATCCTTCAGTAGATGCTATTGCTATTCAGATTTCAGAATCTGCTGGTGGACTTCGTCACCCAGTTGAAGAGATTGCAGCAGCAGTGAAGGCGATTAACCCAAGCATTATGATTATCGCAGATGGTATTACAGCTGTGGGAGTAGAGCGTATTAACGTTGAGAACATTGATTGTCTCATCGCAGGAAGCCAAAAGGCATTGATGTTACCACCAGGGTTAGCGATACTTGGTCTGAGCAATGCAGCCATTGAAAAAACAGGTGCAGGAAAAGGGTACTACTTTAACCTGGCTCACGAGATTAAAAAACAAAAACAAAATACGACAGCCTATACAGCTGCCACGACACTTATCATTGGGTTACGTGCCGTACTCCAAGAGATAGAAGCAAACGGTGGCATAGGAAAATTGTTCTGTGATACAGCACGCCGTGCCAAAGCAACACGTTTTGCACTTGAAGCTTTAGGATTACATTCATACCCTGCATCACCAGCACGTTCTATGACGACTATTGATGATGAGAATGCCAAAGAGATACGTGATCTGCTCAAAACAGACTTTGGTGTCAATGTGGCAGGCGGACAAGATCACTTAAAAGGTAAAATTTTCCGTATCAACCAGATGGGACTGATAGAGCCTTATGAGATGGTAGCAGCAGTAACAGCTGTGGAACTAGCCCTTGCTAAGCTTGGACGTAGAGACTTTGATGGTACAGCATCACGTGTATTTCACGAAGAGTACTTTAAATCTGTGTTAAAGAAAGAAGAGAAATAATGGTTTACGAACACGAAATCCCTTCGGGGTCTAAACTTTACTTTGGTGAGTCAGCGAAGATAAAAAGAGAGATAGAATTTGTCTCAGCAGAACTCTTGGAAAACCTTGGGTTTGCAGAGATAGTGACACCACTTTTTTCTTACCACCAGCATGAGAGTTTTGATGATAAGAAGCCACTACTTAAGCTTAATGATGAGCAGAACCATGAAGTGACGCTTCGTGCGGACTCTACAGCAGATGTAGTGCGTATAGTGACTAAAAGACTTGGACGAAGTACAGCGTCTAAAAAGTGGTTTTATGTACAGCCAACAGTAACATTCCCAACCAAAGAGCAGTATCAAATAGGTGCTGAGGTGATAGATGGAAGCTTTGAAGAGGTAGCTAAAACAGCGGTAATGCTTTTAGCCGAGATGGATGCAAAGCCAATGATGCAGATAGCAAATATTCGCATCCCTCATCTGCTTAATGAAAAGTATGGGGTATCACTTGAAGTCTTGAAGTCTATGCATGTTGAGCAGATAATGGGTACAGATTTACCGTGGATTGAACAACTTGTGAGAATGAATGTAGTCTCTGACTTAGATGACTTGTCTGCATTTCCAAGTGACATTAAAGTAGAACTTGAAAAGATAAAAGAAGCCACAGAGCAAGTGAAGTATGACAATATGGTCATTTCTCCACTCTTCTATGCAAAGATGCGTTACTATGACTCTTTGACCTTTAGAATGTTCGAAGACAATAGCCTTTTGGCAATGGGTGGGATTTACACGATTGATGGTGTAGAAGCAGCAGGATTTGCACTCTATACAGATGAGTGTATTTGTTATAAAATGGATAAGGGCGAATAGAATGAGCAGTAAAGCAGATTTAATTGTAGGTCTCCAATGGGGAGATGAAGGTAAAGGGAAGATTGTTGACCATATGGCACAAACACACGACTATGTCTGT
>JALXBG010000043.1 GCA_026991605.1 Sulfurovum sp. | reverse complement strand
TGTTGGCAATACATCTTGATATTGATTCATGGAGTGAGATTAAAGAAGAATGTGGCGAGATAGACTTTTTCATACAACCTAAGCAGTTTAAATACTATATGCCTAAGCAGATTCGTACGACGTTGGCTATAGAAGGATAATATATGGAAACACCTATATCAGAAGATGTGAAAACCGGTATTAAAAAAATGGCTGATAGTCTAAATACTTATGTTAAGTCTCAAAAGATTTCAGATTTTTTAGAAATAGAAGCGTATTTAAAAGATTTTTTTGAAGCCTATGAAGTAAAGTTTTGGCATTATGATGAGAATAATAAAACTTTAACTTTACAGAGTACAGAAGATACTGATACTGTAACATTAAGTTCCAGTTTGACAGAACAGGCAATTATTACAAAGTCGCCTATTCGTGCCAATCGTGTAACAAGTAATAAATTTTACAATCATAATATTGATAACCCCACTGAATATAAGATTAAGTCACTTTTTGTCCTTCCTATATTGAAAGGTAAGAGTGTTATTGGTGTATTACGTATATGGAGAGGGCTTAAACAGAAGAAAAATTTTATAAAAAAAGATGAAGAGAATTTGATGCTTTTTATGCCTCTTTTTGTTGATATTTTAGAGTCTAAAAGTATCACAAAAGAAGATTTATTGAGACTACTGGATGAAAAAGAAGTTATACAAAAAAAGTCTGTATCTAAAACAGTTGTCAATAGTAAACAAAATACAAAAACTAAGAAGTTTGTAGCTCAGACAAATGATGCAGAATTAGAAGTATTAAAAGAAAAGTTGGATGTTTTAGAAAAAGAAAATAAAGAGATGAAAAAGCATTCCAAGAGTGAATTAAAACGTTATGAAGATGACTTAATGATGGAAGAAGAAAAGGTTGTGAAGGTTCAAAAAGAACTTGATGATTTTGAAAAAAAATATATAGAATTAGAAAAATCCTCTATGGAAATTTATAAAAAATCTCAACAGTATCAGACAACTATTAATGCACTTGAAAAAGATTTGATATTTTTAAAATCAGAAAATAAAATATTTCAAAAAGAGTTAAAAAAAGAGAACAAAGATACCTCAATACTGAGTATTAAGAAGTTAAAGTCTGAAAAATCACTCTTAGTCAAATCTAACCGTTTAGACATTGATCAAAATATTGAATTTATCTTACAAAAAGTTGAAGGAAAATTCTCTGACAATGAATATACTTATATGTTATTTGAATTGATAGTGTATGCATTATCGTCTAAAAAAGGTATTAAGACAATAGAAGAAAATGTGAAAAAGTCTAAACTACTTCAAACACTGATAGATAACTATTATTTTAAAGGTGATATAGAAATACATAATGAAAAATTCCATGTGTTAGATATGCTAGAGCACATTAAGAGTTATGAAAAGTCTATTTTTGCGAATATGATAAAACTGGAGATAGATTTTGATAAATCGATTCCTGCATCTCTCGTATTAGATGCGCCTAAAATTCAGAGTGTTATATTGCATTTGCTTTTAGACCTTTATCAATTTGTGGATCATCATCAACTTATAAATGTTGATTTTATATTTAGGGATAAATTTTTAGCTATAGAACTTGGAGGACATATTCATAAGAAAAATAGTCTCTTCCAATCTATATTCAAACAAACTAAATTGGGTGGTGACAAAAAAGACCGTATTGGTTTGCAATTAAGTAAAAAAGTAATGACCCGCCTAAAAGGGAACATAGATTATCTGTATGAAGATGCGTATTATAAGTTTATTGTGACAGTTCCTATACAAGTCATCAAAATGTAAAGTGCTTTATCTCTTTTTTGTTGTAAAATATCTTTTTTATAGGAGGAAACCTTAATGAAGAAAGATATGATACACGTTTATGGTGCAAGAGAAAATAACTTAAAAAATATAAATATAAGCATCCCTAAAAATAAACTTGTGGTGGTTACTGGTATCTCTGGTTCTGGTAAATCTACTTTGGCATTTTCAACCCTCTATGCGGAAGGACAGAGACGTTATATAGAGTCCCTCTCTTCGTATGCCAGACAGTTCCTAGGACGTGTGGGTAAGCCTGAAGTTGATAAGATAGAAGGGCTTACCCCTGCTATTGCGATAGACCAGAAAACGACTTCTAAAAACCCACGTTCTACGGTGGGAACCATTACTGAAATTTATGATTATTTACGTCTACTTTTTGCGCGTGTAGGAGAGCAGCATTGTCATGAGTGTGGAAAGCCTATCTCTTCTATGTCAGCATCTGACATTATTGAAGAAGTATTACGTATTCCTGAGGGTGCTAAGCTTATTATTATGGCTCCTTTGGTGAAAGAGAAAAAGGGTACATTCTCAGATATGCTGGAGTCTCTTCATCATAAAGGGTACATCCGTGCTATGATAGATGGTGTCATGGTACGTTTAGATGACGAGATAGAACTCTCTAAAACTAAAAAACATACCATTAAAGTAGTTATTGACCGTGTGGTAGTCAAAGAAGAGAGTCGTGACCGTATTGGGCAAGATGTGGAGAAGGCACTTAAAGAGTCTTATGGTGAGCTAGAGATAGAAGTACTCAATCATGAGGAAGTAGACTTTGAGCGTCAGCATATGCACTACTCTGAGCATTTGGCTTGTTTTGACTGTAAACTTTCGTTTGAACCACTTGAACCTGTAAGTTTCTCTTTTAACTCACCAAAAGGTGCTTGTCCTGCCTGTGATGGCTTGGGAATTCGTTATGCGATTGACCTAAAAAAGGTGATAGACTCTGAACTTAGTATCGACAAGGGTGCTGTGAAGATTATGTATGGCTTTAATAAGAGTTACTATACTAAGTTTCTCAATGCTTTTTGTGAACAAAATGATATAGATATCAAAGTACCGTATGGAGAACTTGAATCTCATCAGCAAAAAGCCATACTCTATGGTAATGGGGGTACAGTAAACTTTACCTGGAAACGCCATAAACTTACTCGTGAGTGGCCGGGTGTGGTGAAGTTTGCGCACGATATGTTCAAAGATGAAAAAGACCTCTCTGAATATATGACAGAAAAAGTGTGTGACAAATGTGATGGACATCGTCTACGCCCACGCTCTTTAGCCGTAAAAATAGAAGGTAAAAATATCGCTGATATTATCGATATGCCTATTGAAAAGTCTTATGCACTCTTTGCAGATGAAAAGAGTTTTTCTCACTTGACTTCTCAGCAAAAGATGATAGCAGAATCTATACTTAAAGAGTTGTATGAGAGACTATACTTTTTGTACGATGTAGGGTTAGGGTACATTACACTAAGTCGTGATGCACGGTCTATATCTGGTGGTGAAGCACAGCGTATTCGTATCGCTTCTCAGATAGGTTCTGGGTTGACTGGTGTGATGTATGTACTTGACGAGCCGAGTATTGGGCTGCATGAACGAGATACGATGAAACTTATTCGTACACTCAATTCATTACGTGATAAAGGGAATTCTGTTATCGTAGTAGAGCATGATAAAGAGACGATATTAGCAGCTGACTACATCATAGATATTGGTCCTGGTGCAGGTGACTTTGGTGGAGAAGTAGTTTTTGCCGGTGATGCTAAGAAATTGGCTAAGGCTAAGACGCTCACTGCTGATTATATGTATGGAAAAAAAGACATAATCTATAGCCATGATAATCCTCAAAAAGAGTGGATAGAGATAAAAAATGTCACACTGAATAACATTGAGAAACTCGATGCGAAAATACCATTACGTAACTTTGTGTGTGTTACTGGTGTGAGCGGTTCGGGTAAGTCATCACTTATCCTTCAAACTTTATTACCAGTGGCAAGAGAGCTTCTTAACCGTGCCAAGAAAGTTAATAAAGTAGAAGGTGTAGAGATTACAGGGCTTGATAAGGTTGATAAAGTAATTTACCTAGATCAAAGTCCTATTGGTAGAACACCACGTTCCAATCCTGCAACTTATACAGGTATTATGGATGAGATACGTAAACTTTTTGCGCAAACCAAAGAGGCTGAACTTAGAGGGTATAAAATAGGGCGCTTCTCTTTTAACGTCAAGGGTGGGCGTTGTGAGAAGTGTCAGGGAGATGGACAGATAAAGATAGAGATGCACTTTTTGCCTGATGTCCTTGTAAGCTGTGATGCCTGTGATGGTACACGTTATAATGCACAGACAAGAGAGGTACTCTATAAAGGAAAATCTATCGCTGATGTGCTTGCCATGTCTGTAGGTGAATCCTTGGAGTTCTTTAAAGCCATTCCAAACATTGCTGTGCGCTTGAAAACCCTCACGGATGTAGGGCTTGACTACATCACTTTAGGACAAAATGCGACGACACTTTCAGGTGGTGAAGCACAGCGTATTAAACTCTCTAAAGAGCTAAGTAGAAAAGATACAGGTAAAACACTCTATATTTTAGATGAACCTACTACTGGACTACATTTTGCAGATGTAGATAGACTGACAGGGGTACTCCATCATTTAGTTGAACTAGGTAACTCTGTAGTGGTTATAGAGCATAACCTTGATATGGTCAAGAATGCAGATTATATCATCGATATGGGACCAGAAGGTGGAAATAAAGGTGGATTGATTATCGCTACGGGAAGTCCGGAGAAATTGGCTGAAACGTATGTAGAGACAGGCTCTTATACGGGTGAATATTTGGCTAAAGAATTAAAACTCTAATCCTTTAGCCAAAAAAAAGTCAAGATATTATGGTCTACGGAATTCTTGTAGACCTTGTTTACGCGACGCATTGGCGAAAGAAACAGCCATTTTTACGATATAAAGTAAAATGATTGTAGCAATAATTTCATAGCCTATTGCCCATGTTAAAATAAAAGATGACTGCTCGTTGAGTGATAAAAATAGTTCAGTTCTACCATCTGCAATATAGAAGTATTGGAATAAGAGCCCTGTGATATATGGCAAAGATATAAAATAAATACCGAGAAAGAGTTTTTCAAATCCTTCAGGGAAAAAGAGAGGAGTGTCAGTTAAATCGACATCTTGCTCTGTAAATTTGCTAGATTTATTGCGAATAGGTTTTTCTTTTGGTGGATGTGTCATTGAAGCATGCATCGTATCATTTCTTGCCATATAGTCCCCCGATTATTACATAAATGAATGTTTTTGTATGAAGTAACTCGGCTGTCTTGTTTAATAAGACCCGTGGCTTTCCGTCCTACCTTCACAAATAGTTTGGCTTTTTTAATTTAAATATTATTTATAGTATCACTTCATTGATTAATATTGAGTTAAGATAGCATTCTAGTTCGCATTTCTAACACAGTTTAGGTTAGAATACATCAAAAAAGAGGCTTACACTTGAAAACTATTACTATCATCGACACTTTTGGCTTCTTCTTCCGTTCTTATTTTGCATTACCACCTTTACGTAATTCTGATGGCTTTCCAACAGGACTGCTTACCGGCTTTGTGAACCTTGTAGATACATTGCGCCGTGACCACAGTACAGATTATTTGGTTTTTGCGCTGGATGCAAAAGGCAATACTTTTCGTAATGAGATGTACCCTGAATATAAAGCCAATCGTGATGAAGCACCAGAAGATCTGAAAAAACAACTCCCCGTTGCTGTGGAGTGGATAGAACAGATGGGCTTTGCTAACTTAACACGAGAGGGGTATGAAGCAGATGATATCATCGCTACAGTGACTAAGTTTGCACGTGAAAAGAACCTAAAAGTACGTATCGTCTCACACGATAAAGATTTGTATCAACTCATAGATGATGGTGAAGTGGTGATGTATGATGCAGTCAAGCGTCAAGAGGTAGATGAGGAAGCATGTATTGCCAAATTTGGGGTACATCCAAAAGATTTTATCAACTTTCAGGCACTGCTTGGCGACAGTTCAGACAATGTGCCTGGTGTCAAAGGCATAGGAAAAGTAGGTGCTGCAAAACTGATTAACACATACCATACTCTTGAAGCCATCTATGATAATATAGAAAATGCAGGAACACCACGTATCCAAAAACTTCTTTTAGAAGGAAAAGAGATGGCATTTTTATCTCGCGATTTGGTACGTATGAGTGATAGTGTATTTGCTGATATGGATGTAGAGAGCTTTGTTTTTGAAGATAAAAACTACCTCTCATGCCTGCTTGAAGAGTTTGAACAGTATGAAATGAAACAGGCCATACGTAAAGCCAAAGTAGGGATGGAAGAAGCAGACTGCGAACGTGAATATGTTGAACCTGTTCGACCAAGTTTGAGTTTTGAAGCGATAACATTAGATACAAAAGAGAAGCTGGACGCAGTCTTAAATACCTTAGATAAAGATGCCATTGTCGCTTTCGATACAGAAACCACAGGGTTAGATACAAAAGTAGCTAAGATGGTTGGTTTTTCATTCTGTATTAGCAGAGAGAAAGCCTATTATGTACCTGTAGGGCATAGTTATTTGGGAGTAGAAGAACAAGTGAGTTTGCCAGATGCTTTAAGTGCTTTGGCTAAACTTTTGACCTTTAATGTGGTAGGGCAAAATCTCAAATTTGACCTCTCTTTGTTGTATAACCAATATGATTTTGAACCTATCATTCCTTTTGCAGATACGATGATACTAGCTTGGCTTTCAAACCCTGGCTCTAAAATAGGCTTGGATACACTCGCAAAACAGTACTTCAAGTATGACATGAAGCCTTTTAAAGAGATGGTAAAAAAGGGTGAAGACTTTTCTGCCGTTGCCATAGCAGATGCGACTTTCTATGCAGCAGAAGATGCATGGATGACGTTTTTACTTTATGGTGCTATAAAAAAGAAAATGGAACTCTCTTCTCTTACGCATTTACTAAAAGTTGCAAAAAATGTAGAGTATCCGTTTATGACTGTACTTATGCGTATGGAGCGATTGGGTATCAAGATAGACCCAAGTAAATTGCAAACTTTACAAAAGACATTGAGTGATGATTTGGCTGCCTTAACACAAGAGATTTATGCGCTTGCAGGTTCAGAGTTCAACATCAAGTCTACCCAACAGCTAGGGGTGATACTCTTTCAAACATTAGGGCTCAAAGGTGGAAAGAAAACAAAGACAGGCTACAGCACCAATGAAGCAGTGTTGACTTCACTTAAAGATGAACATGAGATTATCCCTAAGATACTCGAATACCGTGAATATCAGAAGATACTTTCTACTTATGTGACCCCACTGTTAAAGTTAGCACAGGCTGATGAGAACTCTCGTATCTACACAAGTTTTGGACAGACTGG
>JALXBG010000042.1 GCA_026991605.1 Sulfurovum sp. | reverse complement strand
AGCCAGTACCTGTCCACCCAGGTACTGAGACTTCTCTTTCATGTACAGTCACTGTTTTACCTGCATTGACTGAGCTTTGTATGTCTCCTTTGGTGAGTGATGAAGCTTGTATCTTGGGGAGTATCTCGTTGATGTTTGTTTGGGTGATTGTGTATATCTTCTGTCCCTCAGCATTGGCAAGGGCAAAGGCTTTCATAGTGCTTATGCCTTGAGTTGGGTTTTGTGGGTCAGTGTTGTACATCTGTTCTGGGGTTTGGTGTTCTAAGCTTGAGGCTATCATACCTGCTTGGAGTCTGTAGTTTTTAAAGTTTTGTTGGTTATTGTTATCGGCTATGACTACTTTGGTCATGGGTATGTCTAAGCCTATGCCTCCTGCTTTGATGCCAGTAGCCAGTCCAAACCTAGAGTTAATGCCTACTTCACTACCAAAAGTACCATACCCTATGATAGTCTCATGCACTTTAGAGGTCTGTTGAAGCATCTTGGTTTGTCCTAAGAGTTGTGCGTAGTAGCCTAGCATGGTAGCGTAGTGCATGTTACCCATGACATCTTCTCTGTCTAGGTTACCTATGGCTGTTTTGTCACCACTCTCTAGTATGGTTTTTATTTCATTCATGCGTGCTTGTAGCTTTTTTAGTATAGCAGGAGAGATACTCTGTGCCACCGTACCCAATGCTAGGTAATCTCCTGCATGAGACTTATGTTTTTTATATCCCATAGATTGAGCGTTTACAGGAAAGACTGCTTGGTCTATGTTTATCTTCTCTCCCAGCTCCATCTCGTTACCTTCAAGTATGACTTTTCCGTTTAGTTTTACCTGTGGCTTGACATGTATGTAAGAAGGTAAGCTACTTGGGAGTTGAGAGACATCTGTTATCTCTCCATTAGGCAATAGTGACTCCAAGGCATCTTGGTCTGCTTGGCTAGCAGGCGCGTAAGAGAGCGTGACCTTTTGGTTATTGACTTTAGCGTAAGGCAGGGTGATTAGTTTTTTACCGTGAAGCATCTCATCTATAGCCGCATCTTGTGTGAGGGGCTCTAGGTAGTAACTTACCTTTTGTTGTAGTGCACTTGGAAGCTTGGCATACCTAGCACCTATGGCTATGAGTTTACCATGAAGAGTGTTAGGCAAGGTGGAGCTATACTCTTCTATTATCTTCTTGCCACCTATAACACTTAAGAGGCTTTGATTGTTATCTACTATAGCTGTAGTGATGTTGGCTTCTAGGTTGGTTTGGGCTTGGGCTAACATATCTTCTATGATGGCACTATCCATATGAGCTACAGACCCCTCTGTCTCGTTAATGTCCGCAGAGTCTATGAAGCTTTGCAGTGTGGCATTCATGTCTACACCTGAAGCACTGAGTGCATCTGTGCCTTCTACAAATTCGTACTGTTTATAACTTGCATCTAGGGGTATCCATGCGTCTGCTTTGTGGTTTTTTGCTCCTCGGCTGGGGTAGTAGTCGGTGGCTACTTCTACCCAGATGTGTTCCATACGCACAGCATCTACCTGCCCACCACCTGTGATGGTCATGGCAGGCAGACCATTGGAGTAGGCAAAGGTAAGAGCAGAATTGATGTTTTCAAAACCACCAAACCAGTTTTTGACCTTGTCTTGTGGTAGTTCTATCGTCCCATGCACATACCTAGCAGGTATCTTAGAAGCTCTAAGTAAGGCTATGAGCAGAGAAGAGATGTCCATAGCATTACCACGTTTTGCTCCTAGGGTTAGGTCTGCACTTTGTACGGCTCCCCAAGTAGGGACGAACTCTATGTTGTTTCGCACAAAGTTATAGATTTGTACGGCATCATAGTCTAGCTCGGCCGCTTTGTCTTGTATGGCTTGGGTGATGTTCACTTCGTCACTTTGTGCAAGGTACTCTGGGTTAGAAGCATCTGCTAGGCTAGAGTAGTCGAAGTCTCCTAGAGCTGCATAGTGTGCCAATGGTTGGTTCATGAAGCCCTTTGAGATAAAGTCTGCTTTATTTACTTTTGGTTTTATCTGCTTATTTTTACGCAATTCAAAAGGAAGATTATTAGGGTCAAACTTTTGGTGTTTACTGTTTTCAAATTCTGAAACATTCAAATCTTCCACATCTGCATTACCAAACAAACTATAGTATGCTTTTACAAAGATATTGCCCGTATGTTCTGCGATGAGACTCTCCATCGCCCCCATGAGCTTAGACTTTCTACTCTCATACTCTGTTTGCATGGCGACTATACGCTCTTTAAATACTGGAGGTAAACCTTTGGCTTCTACCTCTTCAAACATCGCTGCAAAAGAGTCCTTGGCGTAACTGTCTTCTTTTTGTATAGTAGAGAGTAAATCACTAAGCTGTGAGCTTAGCTTGGTAGTCTCTTCTTCGGAAAGTGTGCTACTTTTTAGTTGTGTGATGACTGCCAAGGCTTCTTCTATGCTTGTCTGCATCCTTTGGGGTGATGCTTCTACATAAGCCTTGTTTTTAGACTTGACTGCCTCTACCCCTGCTGCGAATGTGGGGGTAGTGAAGACGAAGGTTGTTAGTACGAAGGAGAGTAGGAAGCTTAGAAAACGTACTGTCTTCGTAGCCTCATTGAAGTAGTTTAGGGGGTTGATAGATTTTGCTTTGTAGAACATATTATTCTCCTGCCTTATTTAAAATATTATATATTGCAGGAAGCCAAGCAAAGTTTCCTGTTTTAAAGAGTAGTTTTTTAGAGTCCAAACTTCCATTTTCACCATAAACTTTGATATGTACAACATATCTAGTCTCTGGATCAAGATTCTCCATGGTATAGCTTGTTGTATCTGCATCTTCTACTGTAACTGCTTTACCATTTATATATACTACAAAAAAGAGTTCATTGTCTGAGTTATCGTTCCAACTTAATACAGCTGAATTTCCTGTAATAGATGAAATCTTAAGTCCAGTTGGTACACTTAAGTTTGCAAGCGAAGGAGTCTGTGTACATCCACATCCACAAGTACATGTGCCGACAGAAGGTGAGGCAGATTCTTTTTTTATACCTATGCGGACAATTGCGATGTTGGAATCTGCAACACCATCATTTACCTTAAAAGTAAAATAATCGTTACCAATGTAATCTATATTTGGTACATAAAGTACATTTGGAAGCATGTCACTAAGTGTCCCATGTTTTGGATGGCTCATTATTCTGTATTTTAATGCATCTCCATCAGGGTCATTTCCTGTAAGCATAATATCTAAATGCCTATTTATTACTGTTGTAAGTTTCTGATTTTCTGCTTTTGGTGCCTCATTGCTATTATTGATAACGATATCAACTCTAGCCACATTTGAAATGAGTCCCTCACTATCTTTTACTCTGTAGTAAAAAGTATCTTTACCACTATAATTTATCTGTGGTGTATACTGAACTTTTCCATTTACTACAGCTACACTTCCATGTTTTGCTGATTTTACTATGGTAAGCGTAGTACTATCTAATGCTCCCTCTTCATCACTATCATTTTCCAATACATCTATGATTACTTTTGTATTTTCATCTGTAACTATGTTGTCGTTTTGTGCTATAGGAGTGGTGTTTTTCAGTCTAAATAACTTATGATCCAAAAGAGTCCATGTATCATTTACACGTACATAAAGTCCACAACTAAATAACTTTTTCTTGAATCCGTGAGTAGAGAAATTATGCTTTGCGTTATATGTCTGTAAACTTTCAAGAGAAACATTGTTGTTATATGATTTTTTTATCGAGCCATCACTCATGTCCACAATACGCAAAGTATAGTCTTGGGGATCCAAGTAAGTACTTCCAAATTGAGTCAGGCTATAGTTACATGTTTGTGTGGTACCTGTATGTGCAGTATTCCATGCAAGCTTTACAGAACCTTTGAGCCCCATAGCAAGGTTTTCTTGTACTTTAAAAGTTTTTGTATCTGTATCAAACGTAGTATTGTTGTTTCCTTTGAGTGTAGCTTTTACGGTATAGTCTCCTACATTTAGGAGTGAATAGGCATAACTATCATCTGCTTCACGCTGACTAAGTGGCAACAGTGTATTTAGTGTCAAAGTTTGAGAATAGACAATAGTTTGGTTGCTATCTATTATTTCTATCACTACTACACTATTTTCTATCATACTATTGCTACTTAGGCTTTGTATAAAGTTATCCATCATTATGTTATCAGAAGTATGATAGATAGCCTTGTCAAGCATCAAGTCAATCGTTGCAACCATTCCCTTGTGTGCAATCTCAAAGGTCGTGTTAGACTCATCTACAACTTCTCCTTTACTATCTGTAAGTAACCCTCTAACTCTATAGGTACCCGCCAAGGTGTCCGTAGTATTCCACTTATTGGAGATACTTCTACTTTCATTTGAAGCCAAGATACCCAAAGGATGTTTATCGAAACTTTCTATTAGATTACCTTGCATATCTTCTAGGATGAGTTGTGAGGTGAGGTTAGCATCTAGTTTGCCTAGGTTTTGTATTTGAGCTTGTAGATGGGTTATCTCGTTGTTTATGTATTTTGGTTTGTTGGTTGAAGTAGTTATCTTAGCATAAGGAACAATAGTTTTTAGAGATAAGCTTAAATTATTATTTCTTTCATTTAGCTCTCTAATAATATTATGTTCATCTACCCATACTGTAAGCACATCATTATTTGAAATATCTGTCATATTTACGTCAAAATCTAAATAACTATTTTTATTTAAATGTGTAAAAATAATTTCTTTTTTATCTTTAATCGTTCCATTATTATCTTTTAAAAGAAAAACCACACTACTATTTTTATCAAAATCTTTTAATCCCGCATTTCCAATACGTGTATGGACATTAATACTTCCATCTTCTAAGTATTGAAGCTTTAATCCACCTGCAGTCAAATCCACTCTTTGTTCATTGAGTTCACCACTATAAACTACACCACCCAATGTAGTCGTAATCTCTGCACTTGTACTATTTTCATCAACTTCCCATGCTAATACTGATACAATGTCCCAAACGCCATAAGTCTCTCCATATATTGGATGATTATATTTTCCAGTTTGATATAAAAAACCAGAACGTAATACTTGTTGATTTCCTGAAACTATTCTTCCTTTCATAGCATTGTATCTATCCATTGCCCATCCTAGAAAATGAGAATTTTCTGATGTAAAATAATCACCACCATGACTAATACCTACTGAATTACCAGGATTAATAGTAAACAATTCAAGATTACTATGACAGTAATCACCTCTAGTAAAAAATATATTAGCTGTTGTAAATACATCTTCATCTAGATATTGATAAAGTTTTATCTCTCCAAGTGATCCATTGCCATCTTGAGTTTTAAAACTAAAATCATTTCTAAATATTTTTGAATTTGGCTCTATAGTACTAATACATTTCCACTCAATTGTATTACCAAGAGATCCTGTAAATTCTCCTTCACTAATAACTGAATTATCTCCATTAGTATATGTATTATTTGTTTTAGAGGAAAGTCTAAAAACATTTTGCCCAACTTGCAGATAGGTAAAATAATCATAAACTATTCCTCTAGTTGTGTTGTTGTCACCAACCTTTGCAGTTATTGTTACATTCCTTGTTTCTCCTGCATTACCAACATTTACTGAAAGATATCCCGCTTCTGATATAGGTAAATCATTAGTTATGGTAACTGCCAAAAGGGACTGCACCATTATCGCTAAACTTATTATAATTTTTTTCATTATTTACACTCCTTAGATACCATTACATCGGAAGTAGTAACAATATTATTTTCTTCATCTGATTCAATAATACTATTTTCTGAGTCTACATATATAGTAATCGGTGCATCCCTAAAAGGTAAAGTTGTATATATGTCGATTGGAATATTCTTTGTCTCATTATGCTCAAATGTATCATTAATTATTTTATCTGTAATAAATGTTTCATTTTCATCATAATGTCTATTATTATTTTTATCATAAAAGATAGAAATTTTAAAAGTATTTGTTATTGGATAAATACTATTATTTTTGACCATTAATACTAGAGTACCATTTGTATCAAAAGTAAATGGATTACAATACGTTTTATTTGTTAAGTTTTCAATAGAAATGTCTGTTTCAAAATTAGCAGTATTATTAGGTAATAGTAGAAATTCTATCCCTATATATTCTATATCTTTAGGTAAGTGTATAGGTATAATCTTAGTCTTGTAAGATTCTTTACTTAATGTCAAATTAACATCATAAGATTTTATATTTTTAATTACGAGTGTACCATTTTCATCCGTTTCTGTATTGATATTATCTAAAGTTCCTACCAGTTTTACTGTTGTGTTTTTTAAAACTAATCCTGTTACCATATCTTTTACTACAGCCTTTATGGAAGCATTATTCTCTCCAAAAATTATATTTATAGGTGCTAATGCAGGTGATACATTCAAACTACTATCCCCCACACTCACCTCAAACGCTACATCCTCATACCCTACTTTACTATAACGTAAAGTCGCATCTCCACTCTCTACTGGTGAAAGTACATAGTAGCCTTTATCATCGGTGAACACAGTGATATTTGTATCACCCATATACTCCACTTTCACATAGGCTAATGGTTCTGAACCATTACTATCTAACACCGTTCCAAAGATAGAAAGATTGGTATCGTTACTACTTAACGAAGGCGAGAATATAAGTATTGCACCCTCAGAAGCATTGACATCTGCAACTTTTGTACCATAGCCATATTTTATAGCTTCTATATGTAAGATTCCTGCTGGGATGTCACGTATCTCATAGCTACCATTGTTATCTGTGGTAGCTTGCTTGGTACCTACTTTTATGTTCACACCTGCTATAGGTGTATTTGATACTGCATCCGTAACGACACCTCGTACTATCACACCAGTATCAGCTGGGCTTAATGCTTCTAAGACCACATCTCCATAATCTATCACACCCGTATGTGTCACTGTAAACGCTGCACTCACAGTACGATACCCTGCTTTGCTGATGACAATTTTATAATCGCCCGCACCTAGTTTGGAAAAGTTAAATGTACCATTCGTATTTGTTTGAAATGTGCTGTCTTTTGCACCACTGAGTGCAATAATTACATTGCTAAGTGGCATACTCGTATTGCCATCAATTACCCTCCCTTGTATTTTAGCTTCTGTTGTAAAATCTATACTATCGAGTAGCACATTATAGTGCATGATGGTATTGGCAGGAATACTGATAGTTTGTTGCTTACGTATGTATCCAGCTTTACTTACGACAACAGTATGGTTGCCTGCCTCTACACTATCAAAGATATAGCTACCATTACCATCTGTTTGTACTTCACGATTGTCTAACATTACTTTGACACCTGATAATTGTACGGTAGTTTTTCTATCTTTTATCATACCCTTAAGTATGGAGATAGTTGCATTTATATCACGACTTAATCTAAGTATCCCTAAATCCACATCTTCGCCCACCATTTTAAGTGTTGTATGTAAGGGTGCATAGTTATCACTAAGTACATCGAGTGTATACGTACCATTCCTAAGCCCAGAGAAACTAAAAAGACCATCATTTTTTGTAGTAACATTCGCTTCATCAGTGAAAGATATAGTGATATCTGAAAGAGCAACACCTGTATCGCCATCTACAACCAACCCACTAAGCTTTGCCAAATCAGGATTTGGCACTTCTTTGTCTGCTAGGCTTAAGGCTTGCAGTACAAGAGCTGTAGTATAGACATCCTCTTCCCAGCTTCCTGTTGGCTGCTGCAACCCTTTCAGATAATCTATAGTTGCCTGAAGATTTGTTTTATCATACTCTAAAGGAGCTAAACTACGCAGTACTAAGGCAGATAAGTATGTCTCATCAGCGTAACTTCCATCTGCATTTTTTTGTGTAAGAAGATAAGACTTAGCCAAGTCTATCTGCGTTTGCACAGTATATGACTTTCTATGTAACCATAGTGCTCTAAGAGCCAAAGCACTAGTATAGAGCTTGTCTCCTTTATTGTCTTGCCAAGAACCATCAGGAGCTTGTTTTGCAAGAAGGTAATCTATAGCTTTTTGTATTTGAGAATCATGAGTAGAACCAATAAAGAGAGCTTCCAGTGCCACAGTAGTATCGAGTACATTACTCTCATAACCTTTACTATGCCCAAACCCACCATCTTCATTTTGCAAAGAGAGTAGAGTTGCTACTTTGTTAGATGTTGTTTCACCTACAAGACCATATGTGGTAACGTAAGAAGAAATATATTCTGTAGTGTTTTCATCTTTGGTTTCCACAAAGGGGTTAAGTATCATTTGCCTATCTAGCATCACTATATCATCAAGTAAAGAAAAAGCAGATGCTGTCTCTTTGGCTGACTGAAATGAGAGAGCTATGGCATTGCTGCTTACATTATGTTCTTCTATTAATGCTCCAGCGTTTACCTCAGAACTAAGCCAATTTTTTGCATTATCTACCTCATTTGCGTACGATGAAGATGACAATATCACAAACAGAAATGTAACCCACAAACTTCTAAAATACATAGACATATATCTCATAATTCTCTCCCTAAAAAATTAATTATTTTTATTTTAGCAAGATTTTTAATATAAGTTCTTAAGAATAAGAATGAAGATAAGTCTAAGTAGAACTTATTTTTTATTTTATTGTTCGGTTTACACTATTTTGTTAAAATAAAGTAAATCAATAGAGGAATACCATTTTGCTTTTTAACTCTTATATTTTTATTTTTGCTTTTTTGCCTTTCACTTTTTTTGTTTACTTCTATCTTAACAGTCTTAGGTTAACTGTTGCGGCTAAATCATTCTTAGTTTTTGCATCATTGTTTTTCTACAGCTGGTGGAATATCACTTATTTGTCTATTATACTTTCCTCTATGCTATTTAACTATATTATGGGGCTTTCTCTTTCCAAGAGTTGGGAGCATAGTAGGGTAAGCAAGAAAATGTTGTTGACATTGGGTATTGTTGCAAATGTTTTTCTTCTTGGGTATTTTAAATACGCAGATTTTTTTATTGCTAATGTCAATCATCTTTTAGATACAAATATTGGTATGTTGAACTTGGCATTACCTTTGGCTATCTCATTCTTTACGTTTCAGCAAATTGCTTACCTTGTTGATAGCTACAGGGGAGAGACCAGAGAGTATGATTTTCTCAACTATGCAAATTTTGTAACCTTCTTCCCCCAGCTGATAGCAGGCCCCATTGTCCATCATAGTGAGATGATGCCACAATTTTCCAAAACAGCCAATAAGGTGATGCGTTACCCTAATATTGCTGTGGGACTTTTTATTTTTTCGATAGGACTTTTTAAAAAGGTAATCATTGCCGATACCTTTGCTGTCTGGGCAACAGCAGGCTTTGACCATGCTCAGACACTTCATATGGTTGAAGCTTGGGTGACATCTCTCTCTTATACCTTTCAACTCTATTTTGACTTTTCTGGTTATACCGATATGGCGATAGGTGCAGCACTTCTATTCAATATTAAACTTCCAATTAACTTTAATTCCCCCTATAAAGCAACAAACATACAATATTTTTGGAGACGTTGGCATATCACTTTAAGTAGGTTCCTTAGAGAGTATATCTATATTCCCTTGGGTGGTAACAAAAAGGGTGAATTTAGAACCTATGGTAATCTCATGGCAACGTTTCTTATAGGAGGTATTTGGCATGGTGCAGGGTGGACTTTTTTGTTTTGGGGATTTTTGCATGGCTTAGCTATTGTTATCCATAGATTTTGGGGGAAAATGGGGTTTGAATTCAATAAGATTCTGGCTTGGTTTATTACCTTTAATTTTATTAATATCACATGGGTTTTCTTTAGAGCAAAGGAGTGGGATGATGCGATAAAGGTACTTAGTGCTATGTTTACTGGTGCTTTAGTATTGCCACTTGAGTGGAAAGAAAAGATGGGTTTTCTTTCTGATGTAAATATACATTTTGGCTATTGGTTACAGTCAGTATCCAAAGACACTTATACTATGTATTGGATGATGGCAGGATTTTTTGTGATTGTGGTATTGAAAAATTCAAATGAATTGGCTGAACGGTTCAAACCTAATATACTCACTTCACTGTATGCGGCTATTCTATTTCTTGTGGCTGCTTCATCTCTTTCGAAACTCTCAGAGTTTCTTTATTTTAATTTTTAGGAATGGTTATGCAGTATAAAAAATGGGTTAGATACTTTTTATCAATGGTTCTTTCTACGATTTCGCTTTTTGCCTTATTTAACTACAGTATCGATCCTCTCTGGACATTTTGCCATAGTAACCAATATAACAATGCTCAACCAGGATTTAATGAACGCCAGCTAAAAACAAACAGAGCATACTTTTGTGGACTAAAGCAGTTTGATACTTTACTACTTGGGAGTAGTCGAACTACTTATCTTAACCAACATGACTTTAAAACTATGAAAGTATTTAACTACTCAGGTGTTGCCATGTATCCTAATGAGTACAAAGATTGGGTAAAGCAGGCAAAAGAGATTAAAGGCTCAGACTTTAAAACAGTCATATTGGGAGTTGATTTTTTTGGTTCAAATGGTGGATCTTTTGGACAAATGCAGATGAATCAAACACCAAAACCTTCCCATTATCTGGCTATCACAAAGTCAATGATGTATCCTTATAAAATGCTTTTTACAACAGACACACTTGAAAAGAGTATTGAGTCTATCAAACATAGTAAAAAACTTGGTACAATAGACTATACTAGAACCAATGTAAAACAGACTATACATATATCTAAGCAGAGAAAAGAGCAGGCAATCAACCATCAAATAGGTCTATATACCCATCAGGTCTATGGTGCTGGGTATAAATTTAATCCCAAACTAAAATTATATTTTCAAATACTTAAGAAGGAGAATCCCAATACAAAATTTATTATTTTTACTACACCCATTAATATTGATTTGTTTAAAATTTTGGTACAAAGTGGCAGACTTGATGATTATAAAAAATGGTTGACACTACTTGTAGAGGAGTTTGGTGAAGTGTATGATTTTATGGGAGTAAACAGTATCACTAAAAATAGAGAAAACTATGCAGATTTACATCATTTCTATCCTAGATTTGGTACACTTATTGCTAATCGAATTGAAGGAACACAAAATAGTAAACTTCCAAAAGACTTTGGTATATTGGTAAATAGACAAAATTTAAAAGTACATTTTAATGACATAGATAAGCAAGTAGAAAAGATGTTTCAATAGCGTTTTAGTCTTTTCCTTTTTTCTTATATTTTTAGACTATGTCCGATATCAATAAATGTTATTTTTTTATCTAGGCTCACTGCAAAAAGGTATTGATAGGTACCTTTAGGGAGTGCTTGCAGGTCTATCAATTTAGCAGAAAAACCAGAAGCATTTAATTTTTTATTTCCAAAAGCAGCTGCAACGTCAGGACGTGATTCAGATTGTAGGTTTATTTTGTAATATTTATTCTCTTTTTTCAAAACAAGGTAAATTTTATCAAAAGCAGTATTTTTTGCAGCATCATATGCCCATCCCCTCATAGAAAGTTTTCCTTCTGTAAGTTGAAAGCCATCTATATGAAATTTTGCATTTTGATTGTACTTTTCTACAGGAACATTTTCCCACAATGTAGGTTTTTCTAAAAAGACATCTACATAAGAAAATAGTGTTAATTTGCTACTAAAATAGACATTTTGTATGCTTAGTAAGATTAGAAGAGATAAAAGTACTTTAGAATATATTTTTTTATTGATGAGTATTACCGCAATTATCCCTAAAATAATGTAAAGGCTTGGGAAGAGATACCTTCCTTGTGCTTGGTAATCATAAGCAACTGAGTAGACAACCATAAAAGCAAAGTTTGCTATGAGTAGCATACAAAAAAAGATAAAAATCTTTATATCAATCTTTTTATAGAGAGTGATGATAGTTAAAATACTTACGATTGTAACAAGTATATATTCATAGTGTTCCAAAGGTAGGGACATCCAACCCCAATTTGCATATAAACTGATAAGTGTACTATCTAAAAAATCACTCACAGAGAAATCAACCCATGGTCTGGCAAGGGAAGGTAAGTTTTCGGTTCCAAATTTTGCAATGGCTTTTGCACTTGTAAATATACCTAATATATCTCCATCGTTTGCCAAGAAACTTGTAATAAACCACCAAGAAGCAGGTATTAATCCTACGACTATAGCGATTATCCATACTTTTTTACTGTATGTAAATAAAACTTTACGTTTATAAATGACAGCCCAAACAAGTGTTAAAAAGGCAATGGCCCATAAATGTAGTTTTGCTGTGATGGTAAGACCAGCAAAAAAGAGGAGTATGAAAAAGTTTTTTCTACTCTCTTCGCCTGTTAGAAATAGACCAACACTCATACCAAAGAGTAAAGCTGCAATAATAGTACCCACATCAGAGTTTATATAAGAAAAAGTAAAAAGTGTTTGAGGTAGCAAACCTGCAAGTAAAAGAAACCCTGCCAATTTGTTTTTTCTGTATGCTATTGTGCTTAAAAGTAAGTAGAGTAATAGTAAGAGATATGCGCCTATACGGTGGTGACCAAAGAGTTTATAACTCAACCCATGCAACCAGTAAACAATAGACCCCCCAGGACTATAGGAGACCCCATAGGCATTTCTAGCTACTTCTGTAGAGTCCCACTGAGGCCAAGAGAGATGTTTTGCTATATACTCAGCCATAGAAAGGTGCATAGGCTCATCAGGACCACCAAAAGGGAAAGAATAGGGGATGTTCCATAGTAATACCTGCCCTAGCACTACATAGGTGACAACAGTGAGAATAAAGATAGTATTTATTAAGGTGTTATAATCTTGATGTGTTTTTTTCATGAATTTTATCCTATCACTCAGCTAGAACAAAATTCAAAAAATTGAGTTCTATGAGATGCTTAATAACCATACTTTGCTAAATACCAGTCAACCGTTTTAACGATCCCCGTATCAAAATTTTCATCAGCTTTCCAGCCAAGTTCATTTTCTAGTTTTGTTGCATCTATGGCATAACGTCTGTCATGTCCTGCTCTATCTTCTACAAAAGTAATAAGATCTTTGTAGGACTTTGCGCTTGGTACCTTTTCATCCAAGATAGTACAGATTGCATCTACTATCTGTAGGTTAGTACGTTCATTGCGACCACCGATGTTGTAAACATTTGCTTCTTTACCTGTATGGTACACAAGGTCAATACCTTTACAGTGGTCAAGGACATAAAGCCAATCACGGATATTTTTACCATCTCCATAGATAGGAATACTCTCACCAGCTAATGCTTTTCTGATAATAGTAGGAATCAGTTTTTCATCATGTTGTTTAGGCCCATAGTTATTTGAACAGTTAGTAATTACTGTATTCATACCGTATGTCTCTTGGTATGAACGTACTATCATATCTGATGATGCTTTAGATGCTGAATAAGGTGAGTTAGGCGCATAAGGTGTCTCTTCAGTAAAGAGGTCAGTCTCATTGAGGGTACCATATACTTCATCTGTAGAGATATGGTGGAATCTACATCCCTCATAACCTTCTTTAAATGTAAATGGTTTTTCCATCCATTTTTTGTAAGCAACGTCTAGAAGTGTAAAGGTTCCATTAACATTGGTCTCTATAAATACACCAGGATTCTTAATAGAGTTATCTACATGGCTCTCTGCTGCAAAGTGTATGACACCCTGAACATCATATTCTGCAAAGATAAATTCAACCAAATCACGGTTACAAATGTCACCTTTGATAAATTTATAGTTTGGATTGGATTCAACTTCTTTGAGATTTTCTAGATCACCAGCATAGGTAAGTAAGTCTAAATTGACAACAAAGTACTCAGGATATTTCTCTAAAAAATAAGGTACAAAATTACTTCCAATAAATCCTGCACATCCTGTAACCAATATACTTTTTTTTGCCATTTTCTTTACCTTTTATAAAATATAATTAAGTAGATAGTATAGCAAAATATCCTTTACAGACTGGCAAATTTCTTTCATGTATATCTAGATATCTTATAGAATATATCTTGTAAAATTTTTATGCCTACTTATTGCATAAGCGTATATACAGGAATAAGAGCAGCAACTATCTGCTGTCGTTTTTCCTGCATAATTTCCTCAACTGTATTGAACCAGATTGTTGCCATATTTTGATATCCGCTATCTGTAGGATGAATACCATCAATAAGAGTGTTGATAGTATTCATGTTCACAACTTTGATATCATCACCCCTGTTAATCCTGTCTGCAGCCATACTGTCTAAACTCGCGTTAAATGTAGGTACCCAGCTACCTTTTTTTGGGAGAGGAATAATACGTGCAAGAACGACTGTAATATGGGTATGATAGTTTTTTTCATATGTGTCTATTTTATCGAGAATATCTATTAGACCAGACATATCAGTGGGAGAAGAATACATACTGTCATTTGTTCCTATATGTAATAGAATAATATCCGGTGTAGTTTGTTGTAATTTACTATAAACCAAATCTGCTATTTGATGGGTGGTATAACCTGTATATCCTTCATTGTCTCCATCAAAGGAGGGGGTGACTGATCCTCCATTGTTTCGCGAACCAACAAAATCTACATCTTCATTGGCTGCTTGAAGTTTATACCATAAATAATTACGATAACCATGTCTTTGTGCATCTGTTCGTGAATCGTTGTAGTGCCAATCCCAAGTAATGGAGTCCCCCAAAGGCATAATCTTTACAGTTGCTTGGAGTGTTGAGAAGAATGCTGAAAGAAGTAGTATAGTTAGGATTGATTGTATACTATTTTTCATTGTTGACTTTCTGCACTACATCCGTACGCATAGACATCATTTTTAGCATTGTGCATCCTGTTTCATCTCCCCCATCACAGGCCTTTTGAAAATAGTATGCTGCACTTTTTGTTGTATCTTTTTCAGTATCTGAAGTATAATTCATGGCATAAGCTCTACACCCTTTTGCATAGCCTAGATCACATGATTTTTTATAATAGTGTGCCACAATATTAGCAGATTTTTTACTGTCAAATCCTTTGGCTTTATATCCATGTGCAGAATAGTTACTTGCAGCTTCATAGCAGGCTTGTGCATTTCCATCGTCACAATCAATTGTATTATTGTTAAATGGTACTGCCTCTAAAAAAATGACACATAAGAGTGTACTGAGTATAAATAATATTTTTTTCATAAATAATCCTTTTATAATTATAGCTTCTCATTAGCTTTGGCAATTAAATACTGTCCATATTGGTTTTTCTTTAATGGTTCTGCCAATTCTAGAAGCTTTTCTTTAGAAATGTATCCCATTTCATACGCTATTTCTTCAATACAAGCTACTTTTAGACCTTGTCTGTTTTCAATAGTCTGTATAAAGTTCGAAGCCTCCAAAAGACTTTCATGTGTACCGGTATCGAGCCAAGCATACCCTCTACCCATAAGTTCTACTCTCAATCGATTTTCTTCTAGATACTCTTGGTTGAGTGTAGTAATCTCTAATTCTCCACGATTTGAAGGTTTAACAGCTTTAGCTTTCTGTATCACATCATTTGGATAGAAGTAAAGACCGACTACGGCATAATTACTTTTTGGATTTGTTGGTTTTTCTTCTAAAGATGTTACTTTTCCCTCTTCATTAAATTCTGCAACACCATAACGCTCAGGATCTTTAACATGGTATCCAAAAACTGTTGCTTCATTTTTCTCTTTAGCATTTTTAACTGAAGCTGCAAGGAGTTCTGTTAGCCCATGCCCATAAAAGATATTATCACCCAGTACTAGACATGCATCATCATTACCTATAAACTCTTCACCAAGTATAAATGCCTGTGCTAATCCATCAGGGGAAGGTTGGACAATATAGCTAAACTGCATACCAATGTCAGAACCATCTCCAAGTAAGGCTTCAAAACGAGGTAAATCATCAGGTGTAGAGATGATAAGTACTTCTGTAATACCTGAGAGCATTAAAACAGAGAGTGGATAATAAATCATTGGCTTATCATAAATTGGTGCCAATTGTTTGGATATACCTTTTGTGATGGGGTAAAGTCGTGTACCTGACCCTCCTGCTAATATAATACCTTTCATCTTTTCATCCTTTTGTTTTTTTATAAAAATAATTTGTAGCTTCAACGAAGCCATCTACAGAACCACAGTCAAAGCGTTGCCCCTTAAATCTATAGGCGATAACTTTTCCCTGTTTGGCTTGCTCGAGTAGAGCATCTGTAATTTGTATCTCTCCACCTTTACCTGGTTTGGTCTCTTTGAGTATCTCAAAGATATCAGGGGTTAAAATATAACGTCCGATAATTGCCATATTACTTGGTGCTTCTTCAGGGCTTGGTTTTTCAACCATATCTGTCACGCGGTAAGTATCATCTGTATTATCTACTAAATGTCCAGCGATGACACCATATTTATGTGTTTCTTCTTTTGGTATTTCTTCTATGGCAACAATGGAACATTGATATTTCTCATAGATTTCTATCATTTGCTTCAGGACATTGTCTTCTTTATATGTGCAAAGGTCATCAGCCAATATAACGGCAAAAGGTTCATCGCCGATGAGTGTCTCTCCTGTAAGGATGGCATGCCCCAAACCTTTCATTTTTACTTGTCTGGTGTAAGAAAAAGTACATTGTGAAATCAGAGAGCGTATCTCTGTAAGTAAAGGTTCTTTACTTGTCCCTCTAATTTGATGTTCTAGCTCATAAGAGATATCGAAGTGATCTTCGATGGCACGTTTACCACGGCCTGTAATGATGGCCATTGTTTTAATGCCTGCTTCAAGTGCTTCTTCAACACCATACTGGATGAGGGGTTTAGTGAGGACAGGGAGCATCTCTTTTGGAGTTGCTTTTGTTGCAGGTAAGAAGCGTGTACCGTAGCCTGCAGCAGGGAAGAGACATTTTTTAACCATAAATATTCTACTTTATTTTTAGATGCATTATAACTAAATAGACGTAAGTTTCTTCTTTAAGATAATCTTTGCAGCCTCTACACCGGGTTGGTCATAGGTGTTGACATCTATGAGCTCTCCAATAAGTGAAGTGAGTAGCTCATAGTAAAAGATAAGTGAGCCGATATTTTGAGCATCTATTTTAGGAATAATAATACTGTCAAGAGGGATATTCTCTTCTTCTAAAAGTGCTTCAATGACTGAGTTGCACTGCATATTGATGAGTTTTGAAAAGGCTAGATTGTTGAGTGTGTCTAGTGATTCCAAATGAGGCAATGTCGTATCTGGAATCTTAATCTCATCTTCAAAATCTTCTACTTGGATGAAGGTAACTGACTTGTCACGTGTCCCTTCCATAATAAGCTGTAAAAAGGAATGTTGGTCTTTGGGTCCGATGAGCCCTATGGGTGTAAGTCCTACATTAAAGGCAGAAGAACGCTGTTTTTTCCCTAGACTCTCACCCCAAAGCTGTATATACCATTCACAAAAGTATTTGAGTGACTCAGAGTAGGCAAAAATACAGTTAATATGATATTGTGCATGGTTCTTCGCATAAAAGAGAGACTTCTTCAACAAAATATCATGTAGATATCCATGTTCAAAAAAGCTTTTCTTGATAGTATTTGCACCGTTAAGTAGCGCTTGTATATCGATACCACAAAGTGCTAGAGGTACCAAACCTACCACAGAGAGTACAGAGAAGCGTCCTCCCACATTGTTAGGGAGATGTAGAACATTTGCATGGATGTTTTGTGCATACTTTTCCAAAGCCGAACCTGGGTCTGTGATGAATGTGTAAGAAGAAGCATCAGATTGCAAAGAGAGAATATATTTGTAGATAGCAAAGGTCTCTACGGTTGTACCTGATTTTGAGATGACAAGAAAATGAGTTTTGCTTACATCTATTTTAGCAAGAAGACTTTTGATGTTAATAGGGTCAGTACTTTCAAAAAAGTAAAGCTCTCTAGAGAGTGATTCAACAGGTTTTAAAAACTCATAGACAGCTTTTGCACCCAGTGAACTACCTCCGATACCAATGACCGCAATGGTTTTAACTTCAGCAGAGATAGTTTTACAATACTCCGTCACAGTTGAAATGTCCTGTTCTGGTAAGGCATAATAGCCTATGGTCTTTTCTTCTTCCTGTAGTGACGCATAAACTTCTTTTGCTTTGCCATTCAGGGTTGCATTGAAGTGTAGTTTATTTTTCATAGGGACTCTTTTGCCTCTGTAATGAGTGCATTTACCTTCTCTTCATACTCTTTTGCCAATGCCTCATCTGTGGATTCAAAACGCGTTACGAGTACAGGTGTTGTGTTACTTGCACGGACTAATCCCCAACCTTTTTCAAAGTTGATACGTACGCCATCAACATCAATGATATTGACAATAGTTGGAAAGTCCGCAGGAGGATTTTCAAGCAGTGCTTTGACTTTGTCTATAATACGAAATTTTTCCTCTTCGGTGGTTTCAACTTTTAGTTCTTCTGTTGAAAAGACCTGTGGCAGTGCGTCAATCTCTGCATCTAAGTCTATACCATCTGCGATGAGTTCTAACATTCTTAACGTTGCATAAATGGCATCATCATAGCCAAAGTAACGGTGCTTAAAGAAAATATGTCCAGAGACTTCACAGGCTAAGTCTGCATTGGTCTCTTTCATTTTTACTTTTAAGTTAGAGTGTCCGGTTTTGTACATGATAGCAGTAGCCCCACGACGCTCTAGTTCATCATACATAACCTGAGAGCACTTGACTTCACCAATGACTGTAGGGTTTTCCATTTTCATAGCATAAAGCAGTGCCATTTGGTCACCTTTTATGTTATGTTTATGTGTAAGCACTGCAATACGGTCAGCATCTCCATCATACGCAAAGGCTATGTCACCCTCTTTTTCAAGTGCAGCTTTGACGTCTACAAGATTTTTCTCCACAGATGGGTCTGGATGATGGTTAGGAAAGGTACCATCTGGCTCAAGATAGAGACCTATATAGTCGAAATCTAGAGCATCAAAGATATCTGTAATCACTGTATCGGCTACACCATTTCCCGCATCGATAACGAGTTTTTTCTTAAGTCCTTTAAGGGCTGAAAACTCTTTGACCATAAAATCAATGTAGGGTTTTTTTACATCGATATCTGTTTTGTCTAGGTTATCTTTTATCTGCATCGTTTGATTAGCGATGATTTCATCACCCAAGGCATAGATAGCATCTCCAAAAAATGGACTTTTATCCACAGTCATTTTAAAACCGTTGTACTCACTTGGGTTATGAGAACCGGTAATCATCACAGAGGCATCTGTAGCAACACCATCAAAGTCAATGTAATTGGAAAAATAATTCACAGGTGTGGCAACCATACCCATGTCAAGCACTTTACATCCTGCTGCATTGAGCCCAGAGGTAAGGTAGTCTCTTAAAATAGAAGAGTGAGAACGTGCATCATATCCGATAGAGACCACTTTGTCTCCACCTACTTTTTGACCAAGAAAATACCCTATAAGTTTTACAGATGTGGCATTAAGTTCTTTTTCAAAAATACCTCGAATATCATATTCACGAAAGATGGAAGAGTGGATGGACATAAAATTCCCCTATTTTATTTTTAAAATTATAGCAGTAAAAACTAAGTTTTATCATGGATTAGTCTGCAGGACGATAGTTTTTCTCTTTTTCCAGACGTGCTTGTTTCATCTTTTCTTTATGTGCTTTTTTCCTATCTGACATATCTGCAGCATCTCGCAAATCTTCTACATTGTCATTGCGTACTGCATCAATGAACTTGGAATGGTCATCAAACTGCCCTGTACGTACAGCCCAAATCAGTGCACCTAGCCCAATGGCACCAAGCATCGTAGAGATACCAATCATCATGATTACAATATTTTCTGACACTAGTTATCCTTTAGTTTTAAATATGGACACCTCTAACAATAGGTGATACCCACAACATCACTAGCTTTTGTCTAGGCTAGGCACTCTTTTGCAGTCCTAGCCTTAGCTAAGTCAAAAAAGAGTAACAACGCATAGGCGAAAGCTAGCGATGCCCGAAGGGTGGGCTTTGCAAACGTAATCTTGCACAAGATATTTACTTCGTCTTAGCTATGGCTAGGACTTATAAATCTCTT
Organism: Sulfurovum sp.; assembly: GCA_026991605.1. GTDB lineage: Bacteria > Campylobacterota > Campylobacteria > Campylobacterales > Sulfurovaceae > Sulfurovum. The sequence continues at coordinate 3,660 of JALXBG010000042.1, read as the reverse complement.
ACACAATCTTACATTTGCAAAACCCATTGTGGGTATTACCTATGGTTCGAGATGTCCAGACGTTTTATACGCATAGAATTTCCCACCACGATAAGTGAACTCATCGACATAGAGAGTGCCGCTACAAGAGGGTTGACAAACCCTAGTACCGCAAGTGGTACAGCTACTACATTATACACCAATGAAAACCCTAAATTCTCTTTTACCGCAGTAAATGTTCTACGAGAAAGCCTAAAGGCTTCAAAAATACGCAGAGGTTTTTCATCGAGTAAGACGATGTCACTCACAGAAATAGCCACATCGGCACCATTTCCCATAGCGATAGCAATGTCGGAAGATGCCAATGCAATGGCATCATTTATCCCGTCACCTGCCATTACAACAATATGCCCTTCTTCATGAAATGTATCGATGAGACTTGCTTTATCTTGGGGAAGAAGTTTAGCATGGATATGCTCTATGCCTACCTGTTTGGCAACTTTTTGTGCACTTTGCAGATGATCTCCTGTAAGCATCACCACTTCAATCCCTAAAGATTTTATCTGGGCAATAGCATCTTTGGCATCTTCTCGTATGGTGTCACTAAGTTCAAAGCGTGCCACAAGTTTTTGATCTATGCTAAAGAAAAAGAGTGTATTTTCTGAGTCTGTATCGACTTTGATGTTTAAGTCTTTTAAAAGGCTTTCATTACCTCCTGCCAAAGTTTGATGCTTGTAGGTAGCTCTTAAACCTTTTGCTTCGATAGTGGAGATTTCATGAAGTGTGGGTATCTCTAATTGTTCATACTCAGTTTCTAGGTAATGCTGTATGCCTTTTGAAATAGGGTGATTGGATGTATTTACTAAAGCATATAAGAGTGAAGGATTAAAATCATCATAGAGTTGTGCATCGACAACTGATGGTTTACCCTCGGTAATTGTGCCTGTTTTGTCTAGCGCTAAAATGTCTGCTTGTGCCATAGTTTCAAGAAAGGTTGCTTCTTTAAAAAGTATACCCTGTTTGGCTGCCATAGAGATGCCTACAAGTGTTGCCATCGGTGTAGCTAAGCCCAAAGCACAAGGGCAGGCAATAACGATGACTGAAATAGCTACAATGAGTGCTGTCTCAAAACTACCTTGATACATATACCAACCTACAAAAGTAAGTAAAGATATGAGTAAAATGGTAGTGGAAAAATACCCCGACACGGTATTGGCCAATTGTTCGATGCGAGGCTTTTTGGTAATGGATTCCTCAAGTAAAGAGATGATGGATGTCAGCATAGAGTTGGATGCATCTTTTGTGGCTGTGTAGCGTATCACTGAGTCTAAACAGATAGAGCCGGAGAGTATGGTGTCACCTTGCTTTTTATAGACAGGTTCATTCTCACCTGTAAGCGAACTTTCATCAAAAGAGGCTTCCCCCCAGACAAGTTCACCATCTATGACTACCTTTTCTCCGGGTTTAAGTTCTATCGTATCACCTACAATCACATTCTCTATAGAAAGCAGTGATTTACTTTCATTGTCTATAATGGTTACTTCAGTAGGTGTGGTACCCATGATACCATCAAGTGTATCAACAGCAGATTTTTTACTCAGTACTTCAAGGTACTTACCCACGAGCACAAAGGTTATAATCATTACCACAGAATCAAAATAGACCTCTCCTCTATGCGTGAGCATGGCATAGATGGAATAGATGTAAGCAGAAAGTGCACCTGAGGCTACCAGTGTATCCATATTGACAATGTGGTTTTTATATCCGTAGTAAGCACCTCTGAAAAATATCCATCCTGAGTAAAAGAGTACAGGCGTAGCGAGTGCAAATTCAGCCCAATTCAAAATGTCTTTAAAGGATTGTTGAATACCGGAAAAATACCCAGCATAATGGGCTATGGCAAGCCACATAATGTTCATCGCCCCAAAGACAGCAACTAAAATGCGGGTATAGTAGGTTTTACGTGTGGCAATGGCACGTTCTTCTTGGAGTTTTGGATCATAGGGGTAGGCATTGTATCCGATGGAGCGAATGGTCTCTATGAGTTTGGAGAGTTTGACTGTTTCAGGATCCCAGACAACTTTGGCTTTGTTGTTGGTGTAGTTAATGCTGGCTTCTAAAACACCTTCGGTTTTGTGAAGTACTTTTTCATTTAACCACACACAGGCAGAACAGTGGATGCCTTCTATGATGAGGTGTATTTCATTGAGTCCATCTTCATCTACTTTGATGTATTTATTTTTAAAACCCTCAAGGTCAAATTTTTCTAAGTCATCGGTCTTTTGGTTGGCGGGCTGAAGTGTGGTGTCTCCCAACTTGTCATAAAAACTATCTAAGCCCTCTGCATTGAGCAGATGGTATACCCCTTGACATCCTTTACAACAGAAGTAGTGGTCATCTTCAACAATCATTACATCTTCTGAAAAGGTAAGATTACAGTGGGTACATGCAACTTCTGCCAATGCTATTCCTTTTTCTATATATCTTAGACACAACAAGTTGTGTGAGCTCTCTGCTGAAGAGAACTCAGGGTTAACGTAGAGAATGTAGCTTTGCTGTATTCTCGTCTTGATAAATAGCATTTTATCTAAAAAGAGTAAAATCCACCTATGGAAAACGTATTATTATTTACATTTATGTTGGTTGTCGCAGAACTGATTGAAGCTTACATTCAAACAAAGGGCAGAGACACGCAAAGAACAGAGACACTGTTTGGGGTTTTAGTAAACCTTCACCATTATTATCGTAAGAGTATCTTTTTGTTTTTTCTTGTACAACCAGGTTTTTATGTATTGCTTTTTATTGCACTGGTGACTGGGGTACTTAATGTCAGTATGATCTTTCTTTTAGCACTCAAAATCTTTGATATGTTTTATAAAATTGAATTCATCAAAAAAGTATTTATAGAGAAACAGGTTTCAGTAGAAGTAGGTCAAATGTTAGAGTGGAAGATGCCTCCATATTTCTTTTTAATGGGTGTTGGAGTGTACCCTCCATTGTTGTATTATACTTTGACATAATATACTATATTCATTCCAAGGTTTTCATAGTATAATATATTTAAAAATGAAAGAAAATATTATGTATAAAATATTGATAGTAGGGCTTCTTTGGTCTTTTGTAAATGGAGTGGCTGTTGCTGAAGATTTGTTGATAGAATCAAAAATAATCAATGGAACGGTAGTATCTGTAAATGATGATGAATGGAGATTTATAGTCTCATTAAAATATAAGGGTAGTGCCTATTGTGGAGGAAGTTTAGTTGCTCCAAATTGGGTTTTGACTGCAGCACATTGTTTATATGGGTATACTCCAGATGCTTACGATAGTGTAGGTGTAGGGAGTTATAATCTCAATACTATGACAGAATATGGTGTAAAACAGTTTATAATCCACCCTTCTTATAATCCAACTACTATGGATAATGATATTGGGTTGATAGAATTAGATAAAAGTGTACCTACGGTTACAACAATACCTTATGATATCTCTTCATTTTTAGCAGTAAATACGCAAACAAAAGTAGCAGGATGGGGAACTATGACTGAAAATAGTTATGATATCCCTGATGATTTAATGGAAGCGTTAACCCCTATTGTTGATTTTGATAAATGCAACAGTGCATATGATGGTGCATTGACAAACAATATGATTTGTGCGGGATATTGGGTAAGCACTAGA
>JALXBG010000041.1 GCA_026991605.1 Sulfurovum sp. | reverse complement strand
GAACGCACTACGGAGGAACTGACAAAGCCATATTCAAGACTAGGCATAAGAAAAATAGTCTCTAACTCTTTTTTGAGTGAAGAGTTTGCATACCCCATTTGTAGCTCATACTCAAAGTCACTGACTGCTCTTAATCCACGTATGATGATGTTTGCATCGAGTTTGTCTGAAAGGTCTACAAGTAAACCTTCAAATCCTACGACTTTGATTTTAGGAAAATCTTTTGTCGCAGTTTCAACCATAGCTATGCGCTGTTCTAGTGAAAACATAGGGGTCTTAGAAGCACTTTTAGCCACGGCTATAGTGATTTCATCAAACATTGAACAAGCACGTTTGACGATGTCTAAATGTCCCACAGTAATGGGGTCAAAAGTACCCGGATATATTGCTTTTTTGATATTATTCATTTTAGCTCCATCTTTCATATAAAGTATTTTCTATGCCCAAAACATCATACCATTTCCCGATAATAAACTTCTCCATATCTTCAAGGCTGGAAGATTCAGAGTAGTAGCCCATCACTGGAGGAGCTATTATAACACCAAGTGAGGCTAATTTGTGCATATTTTCTAAAGCAATAGCAGAAAAAGGGAGCTCTCGCGGTGCAAGCAGTAACTTCTTCTGCTCTTTAAGTGCTACCGCTGCTACACGAGTAGGGAGGTTGTCACTGATGCCACAAGCCACTTTGGCTAGGGTATTCATGCTACAAGGTATGATGGCAGTTGCATCCACTCTAAAAGAGCCAGAAGAGATAGACGCTGCAATGTTCTCACTTGAATGTAGGGTAACTTGTTTGTTCTCAAAGCTCTCCACAGTTAAAGCATTGTCAGAGACTACGACGTGTACTTCGATGTTTTCAGGTAAGTAGTCTACAAACTTCTTACCTAATTGAACACCGCTTGCTCCTGTAATGGCTACGACTAGTTTTTTCATAGACTCTCTTCTATTTTTTGTTTTGCTTTTTCAAGACGTTTTTGTTCCCATGCTTTGAGGTCATCATTAAATTCAGGGTTTTTTGTCATATCCATATAACTATGCATCATAGGGATTGAATCAAATTTCATCGATTCAGTATGCCCTCTAGGTATAAAATAGGTACACAATTTATTTGTATCTTTCTTCTCTAAACAGGTGAGAGTAAATGCTTTAGAGGGAATGAATTCAACACCATCTACATTAACAATGTATGTATTGGCTTCTTTTGTACACTCCATATGATCATCACAGTCAAAGGTATAAAGTTCTTTTGGATGAGGAATGTCAAGCTCTACTTTTTTTGTAGAGCTGGCATTTTCCTGTAATGTTTTATTTTCTTTAACTGGGGTAGTAAGGTGTAATATTTCTGAAATGGCATTTGTATTAACATAATCTGAAATAGAGAAATCAAGTTTATTTGGCGTAAAATAAGACAAGAATTTTAATGCCATAGAAACCAGTATTATTCCCCAGAATATTAATAATACTTTCATGAGTTTTTCCATAATATATATGCTTCCTTTTCTTTTTACTTTATTGCTATTGCCAAAGTGATAGAACTATGCTTCTTTTTTCCTAACAATATCTGCACCCAATTTAGAGAGTTTACCCTCTAGGTCATCATATCCACGGTCTAGGTGATAGATGCGTCTTACCTTTGTGGTGCCTTCTGCAACCAATGCTGCCAAAACCAGAGCCGAAGAGGCTCTAAGGTCTGTTGCCATAACATCTGCACCGTAGAGCTTCTCTACACCTTTAACCGCGGCTGTGCTTCCTTTAAGCCAGATGTCTGCACCAAGACGGTTCAGTTCACTTACATGCATAAAACGGTTTTCAAAGAGACGCTCTTCTATAAGGCTTTCTCCCTCAGCCATGACTGCCAGTGCCATGAATTGTGCTTGCATATCTGTCGGGAAACCAGGGTATTCGATGGTAATGAGACTAACAGGTTTGATAGTCTCAGCAGGGTGAATGGTGATACTCTCTTCTCCTAGTTCAAAGGTACAACCCATGGCTTCGAGTTTATCAATGGAAGCTCTGATATGCTGGTGATTTACTTTGTCTAACGTAATAGTAGATTGGGTAATCGCTCCAGCACAAAGGTATGTACCTGCTTCTATACGGTCAGGGATGATTTCTACTGTTTTAAAGTTAAGTGGTTTTCCACAAGTACCCTCTATGCTAAGTTCGTTACTACCGATGCCTTCTATTTTTACCCCAGCATCAGCTATCATCTCACACAATTGTACCACTTCTGGTTCTTTGGCAGCGTTGATGATGGTTGTCGTACCATGTGCAAGTGCTGCTGCCATAACGATGTTCTCTGTACCACCCACAGTTATCTTGTCGAAGATGATTTTGGCACCTTTGAGTCCATCTTTAGCTTCGGCTCTTACATACCCGCCTTTTATTTCTATATGTGCACCCATAGATTCAAGTGCTTTGAGGTGTAGGTCGATAGGTCTTTGACCAATGGCACAACCACCAGGAAGACTGACTTCACACTCACCAAAACGTGCAAGAAGAGGGCCAAGTACCAAGATGGAAGCTCTCATTTGAGAGACTATCTCATAGACAGCTTTAGTAGAAGTGATGCTGCCATTGTTTATATGCGCGATAGTTTCATTGTGTTCAACTTCTCCACCAAGCATCGTAAGAAGTTTAAGTAGGGTACGGATATCTACAACATTAGGTAAGTTAGTTAGTGTCACTTTTTTGTCTGAGAGAATTGTCGCCGCTATGATAGGAAGTGCAGCATTTTTTGCCCCAGATATTGTTACTAACCCACTTAATATTTTGCCACCTACTATTTCTAAATAATCCATATCCATATCCTTAATATTGTTGAAAAAGATTTTATCTAAATAATGATTATAAGTGAGATAGAGGAGGTTAAAGCTCTTTTACATATTAAAAAATATAATAATGCTTTTACTACTTTTTTATTAAATAATAGAAAAATTGATATTATTCAGTATAGTTTAAAGGTGGTATAATTTAAACTATTGTATTATATTTAATAATATGTACTCAAAAAGGGTTTTAAAGACCCGTTTTAAGGGACGCAAATGTCGAGTAGTTTAGATAAATTAAAAGCACTTACCAGCCGTTTAGAAGATAAGTTAGAAGAAAAAGGGAAAGTAAATCCTACTGTTTCTACCCAAATTAAAACGGAAAAAGTGACTGTACCAATAGCTGTTACAAAACCTAGTCCAAAAGGTGATGTAAATTGTGATAATGTACGGGATGAGAATATTATCCGTGTGCAAGAACTCTATGAAAAACTCAAAATTTTTGAAAAATCTCCAGACTTTGATCAGGTCTTTATGTATAAAGCAATGAACCTTTCTGGTATCGGTTTAAAAGAGGATGACTTTGGTGAAGTACGTGATGGAAAGTATATTCAGATTATTGCTATTACCTATGAGCCAGATAAAAATGGAAAGAAAAAAGCGAAAAATATCTCTCTCGGTTACTTCGGAAAAGCAGAGACTTTAGATAACGTACTGAAAAATGAAATCATCGAATTTGTACTCAGATGGCGTTATGAAAAAGCTTTCCAAAACGTGGAGCACTACAAAGACCTTATAGCAAGAGTAGAAGTCTCAGAAGATACACAAGATACACTCTTTTAATAGTTAACTTCTTTATAACATTTATTTAGGAAGATCTCTTTTTCCTAACACTTCACTAAACAAAAATTCGCTACAATCTACTTCTAAATCACCACTTAGGATAGACATGCACCTAGATCTCACAGCAGAAGCACTTTTAGCACAACTTGGCTACACAAAAACAGAACAGACACTTAAACAAATGAACGACATTATCGCAAATACAGAGGGGTTTGAGAAGTTTTCTCCACATATCCCTTCTTTTAACGATGCCTTGGCAGTTGAAAAAGGTTTTATTGCTATGTCAAATTCGGTAGATCATCTTAAAATTAAATGTAATGAAGACATTTCTGCGGACAACCTTTCTGCATTTACTGACTTGGTAAAACACTGGGCAGAGAAATATAAACTTGAACTCAAACAAGTGGACAATAAAAACACTTACTACATTATTGGTCATAAATAATTGCCCCTTACTTCCCTTAATGATGAGCAGCTCTCCGCTGCTACAGCACCTTTAGGACATAACCTTATCATAGCCTCTGCCGGTACAGGGAAGACCTCTACCATCGTAGGGCGTATCGCACATTTGTTGCACTCTGGCGTGGAACCGTCTTCTATTCTTTTACTTACGTTTACAAACAAAGCTGCAGGCGAGATGATAGCGCGTCTGCAACGCTATTTCCCTGCAAAAGTAGTGAACAAAATAGAGTCTGGTACTTTCCATGCTGTCTCATACCGTTGGCTTAAAGAGATTTACCCGAACCTTGCACTCAAACAGCCTGCTGAACTAAAGACACTTTTTAGAAGTATCTATGAGAAGCGTAACTTTGAGCGTATGAACCTAAGTATGCAGCCTTTTTCAGCGACACATATGTATGAGCAGTATTCGCTCTATCAAAATGCTTCACTTGAGACCTTTGATGTATGGTTTCTAGAGAAGTACCCAGAGCATGAGCCTGTGATGGATGTTTACCTTGACATCACCCATGAGTTTGAAAAAGAGAAGATAGAGTATGGTTTTGCTTCGTTTAATGACCTGCTTTTACGTATGAACAGCTATTTGGATGAAAATAGCATACCTTTTACAGAAGTACTTGTAGATGAGTACCAAGATACCAACACCTTGCAGTCTGCACTCATAGACACACTTAAGCCAAAGTCGCTCTTTTGTGTGGGTGACTATGATCAGAGTATCTACGCTTTTAACGGGGCAAATATAGAGAACATCGCTACTTACTCAACGCGTTACCCCAATGCAGAGGTATTTACACTCAAAACAAACTACCGATCTACCGCACCCATCCTATCACTGGCAAACAGGGTGATAGAGCGCAATGAACGTATTTACCCCAAAAAGTTGGAAGTAGGGCGTGAAGTAAAGGCGTATCCTCCCAGACTCTTGATGTTTAACGACCTTTTTGAACAGTATCAGTCCATAGCAGGGAGTATCAAGAAAACACATGTGCCAAGTGATCAGATAGCAGTCATTTTCCGTAACAACTCATCTGCTGATGGGGTAGAGGCATCTTTGCGTGAGTATGGTATACCTTGTAAGCGTAAAGGGGGAACGAGCTTTTTTGATGCAAAAGAGATAAAATTTTTACTAGATCTCATGTCACTGCTTGTAAACCCTAAAGATATGATGGCATTCATTCATGTTTTTGAATATGCTAGAGGGGTAGGGTCGGCGCTTTCTAAAGAGTTCTTTCAGTGTTTTATACACTTTGGAGAAGGACGTTTTATGCAAGGTGTACTTTACCCAAAGGTACATGATCTGCCAAAGTTAAACCCAAATAAAAATGTACAACTTGGACTCTTCGATGATGATCAGGAGATAGGCTCTGCTGCACGTTTTAAGCACATGGATTTGGAGTCTGCACTCTATAGCCATCCACTGCTAAAGCACCCTAAACTGACCAATGATGGTGTGACATTCTTTAAAGAATTTTATACCCTTATGCGAGACATACACAGTTTGGAAAAACCAGCAGACATACTGAAGGCGGCGATACAATCTAAGCTATATACCGGTATAGTCGAGCTTCTATCAACACAGCGTGGACGGTTGAAAACGGGAGAAGTAGATGAAGAGAAGAAGAAACAGGCTAAAGAGCGTATACAGCGCAAAGCAAGGCTACTTCTTGACCTCTCTCGTCAATACAAAGAACTTAGACGCTTTGTCAATGCAATGGTATTAGGTGGAAATGAACTGAGTGAGGGAGAGGGCGTTAACCTGCTTACTGTACATGCTTCAAAAGGCTTGGAGTTTCCAGAAGTCTATGTCATTGACCTAGTTGATGGGCGTTTCCCTAATAGAAAAATGATGTCAAGCATCGAAGAGGAGCGTAGGCTCTTCTATGTAGCAGTAACACGTGCGAAAGATAAGCTCTATCTCTCTCTTGCCAAATTTGACAGAGTCAAAAAGATAGACTATAAACCTTCACAGTTTTTACATGAAGCAGGGTTGGTGAAGGGTGAGTTTGTAGAACCTGAAGTAAAAGAGAAGAAGCCCAAAAAGGTTAAGGAAGAAGTTTAATTCCCAAACCGTTTATCTCTAATACTCATCATCTTGCTATCTTCATCCACATAAATGTCGAACAAGTCTATCTCATCTATAAGATTTGAGAGTTTTTTATATCCGTAGTTAATGGGAGAAAATGAACTGGAATTATTGATATATTGACCAATACTTGCCAAGTTTGCCCAGCCATCTTCATCCATAGTCTGTTCTACCGCGGTACGTAAAAGATTTACAAGCCATGTATCTTGACGCATCTCTTTACCTGATTTACGTACAGGTGCTTGTCTTACATCTACATCTTCATTATTTTGATCTGTGTAGTTGCTCATCAGTTTTTCTGTAAAAATAAATTGTGAACATGCTGCCATAAAAGGCTTAGGCGTCTTTTTCTCTCCAAATCCAAAGACTTTAATACCTTCTGCCTGTACACGCATGACTACTGGGGTAAAGTCAGAGTCAGAGGTAGCAAAGGCAAAGGCATCTATGTCTTTAGTGTGTAGCAGGTCTATGGCATCGATGGTCATGAGTATGTCTGTAGCATTTTTGTTTTTAGAGTAGTCAAACTGTTGTATGGGTTTGATGGCAAACTCCAGAAGCTTGTCTTCCCAGTTTTTGAGGTTGTCTTTTGTCCAGTTTCCGTAGGCTTGTCGTATATTCACAATGCCATATTTACTTAATTCGTTGATGATACCCTCTATAGAACGGTGTGAAATGTTGTCACAGTCTATAAAAAGTGCTATGTGGTCTTCTTTTTTTGCCATATTAAAATCTTTTTATTGATTATATCACAGAGTTTACTATATTAATCTATATGTAAAACAGAATAGACAGGTGCCTCAATATTTTTTCGTCCGTTAAGGAAGTCTAGTTCCATGACGAAACAGGCTTCTACACACTGTGCACCCACTTTGTTTATGAGGTTTGCTGCTGCTGTGGCTGTACCACCTGTAGCTATGAGGTCATCTATGAGCAGTACTTGAGCTGGTTTACCTGTCGTACAACAGCCATTTTCTCCAAAAGCATCGATATGCACTTCCACTTCATCAAAACCGTACTCCAAGCTGTATTTCTCTGCTACGGTAGTGTAAGGAAGCTTTCCTTTTTTGCGTACAGTGACAAATCCAAGCCCAAGTCTATCTGCCAAAATACTCCCAAATATAAACCCACGTGCATCAATACCAGCTATGTAGTCTAAGTCATACGCTTTGTATCGCTTTTCGAGGTGTGTCATGAGTGTGTTAAGTGCGGTGGCATTTGAAAGTAGGGTAGAGATATCTTTAAAGAGGATGCCAGGCTTTGGAAAGTCTGGTATATCTCTGATGCTGTCTAAGATAATTTGTTTGTCTTGTTCTGAGATGGTTTTCATATGTTTACCCTAAATCTGCACCAAAAGCACAGCCTTCTATCTTGGCTACACGTCCAGCGTGTCTGCCACCTTCAAATTCTGTATTGGCAAATGCTTCTATCATATCTTCTATGACACCTTTACCTACCACACGTTCACCAAAACATAAGATATTAGCATCATTGTGTTGTCTGGTAAGTTTGGCTGTGTAGTGGTCGTGGCAGAGTGCTGCACGAATACCTGGTACTTTGTTTGCCGCAATGCTAATACCAATACCTGTACCACAAATGAGGATACCAAAGCTTCCTTCCTCTGCGAGTACTGCCTCTGCACATTTTTTGGCAAAGTCTGGGTAATCAACACGGTCAGCAGAGTCTGGTCCAAGGTCAACTATCTCATGTCCTAACTCTTGGACAAAATCTTTTACGTATGCTTTGAGTGCATACCCTGCGTGGTCTGTGGCGATATAAAATTTCTTTGACATTTTATTTTTATCCTTCGTATAAAATTTTTCCCTGCGTGGCTTCACTTCGTTACGACGACTACGGTTCCGTCACTACAATCATGAAACTATTCACGATTGATTAACGCTCATCATTCTACAGGTGCTTCAAGTTCTATTGAATTGATAAGTCTACCCACACGGCTCCATCTGATAGTATAGCGTTGCTTGTTCCATAGAGCTTCACATGCTTTAGATGCGATATCCATGTTTGGACAGACACGGTGTAGTTTATCGTGGTCTTTTCCTCCACCGTTACCGTTCATTACTTGGTCATACGAACGGAACTCGATACTCATGTAGATAAGCCAAGGCTTCCCAACGATGAGTTTGTAGGGTACAGAACCCCAAAAACGGCTGTCGTTTGAATTGTCACGGTTATCACCTATCATGTAGTAGTGGTCTGGTTCTACTTTTTTGTAGAACATATAGTGCTCACTACCATCTGCTTCTTCTACACGTCTTACAGACATATCGATATCTTTTCTGTAGTTGTATGCCATTGACATGTATTCAAAGCCTGTATTGCCCTCTGGTTTGTACTGGATACCAGGGTATTTATCCATATATGGGTTAACTACCCACAGTTTGTCATAAAGTGAGACTATTTTCTTTGCAGGATAGTTCTTTTTGATATACGCATCTCCCTCATGGAAGTGGATCATCAACTTTTTATCTTCATAGAGCAGTTCATCATTACCTACCGCGACACAACGTTTGACGTAGTGTACTTTATGGTTTTTCGGGTAACGGAAAATAACAATATCTTCTCTCTTTGGGTGAGGTCCTTCTATGAGGTGGCCATTGTTGTTAAAGTCTGGGAGAAGAGGTATCTCTAACCAAGGCAAATGAGGGGTAGGGATACCATAACTAAACTTTTTGGCAAAAAGAAAGTCACCGACGAGTAGTGTACGCTTCATAGAACCCGATGGGATGACAAAAGACTGTGCTACAAAAAAGATAAGGAATAAAACGATGATAATCGTTCCTGTCCATGAGCTTGCAAAACGGCTAAATGCTGATAAAAACTTTTTCATTAGGCTCTAGCCTTTGCAGCTTTAAGTGTGTTGCTTAAAAGCATTGCAATAGTCATAGGTCCAACACCACCTGGTACTGGTGTGATGTATGAACATTTTTTACTTACATTTTTAAAGTCAACATCACCCACAAGTGATCCATCTTCGATACGGTTAATACCGATATCAATGACGATGGCTCCCTCTTTCACCATATCTTCTTTGATGAGTTCTGGTACACCAACACCCACGATGATGATGTCTGCCTGGCTTGTATGGGCTTTAAGGTCTTTGGTGAAAATGTGTGTGACTGTGACTGTCGCATTGGCATTAAGCAAGAGTGCTGCCATAGGTTTACCTACAATGTTACTCGCACCCACGACACAAACATCTTGTCCTTGGAGGTCGATATTATATTCCTCAAACATCTTCATCACACCCAGTGGTGTACAGGCTACAAAACTGTCGAGATTGGTGACGAGACGACCTATATTATAAGCATGGAAACCATCGACATCTTTTTTAGGGTCAATGACCTCTAAGATTTTATCCGTGTCTACATGTTTTGGTAAAGGAAGTTGTACCAAGATACCATCTATACGAGGATTGTTGTTCATCATCTCTATCGTTGCGATGATTTCATCTTGGCTGATGGTGTCAGGCATATTGTGTGTAATGGAGTAAAATCCTACCTTCTCACATGCCTTTGCTTTCATTTTAACATAGGCATGACTTGCCGGGTCGTCACCTACAAGAATAACTGCAAGACCAGGAACAATGTTCTTTTCTTGTTTGAGTTGTTCGACTTCAGAGGCTACATTTGTTTGTACTTTATTCGCGAGAGATTTACCATCGATGAGTTGCATAGACTGACCTTATAATAATTTAGGGTATTATATCGAAAATACTTTAGGGCAGAACAAAGTGTCTCTTAATATGGAGTAACCGTAGATATGTATATCAAGTCACTATTAATACTATTATTACCTTTTTTACTATGGGCACAAGAAGATTTTATTTCTCACTATGAGTATGGTGAGATGCTGTATGCCAACCCTAGAGGAGTCAGTTGTTCTCAATGTCATGGAGAGAGTGGTGAAGGTACGACCATTGTGGAGTATCGTGATATTCATGGGAAACAGAGCCTCAAAGGTTCAGATATACGCCAAAAGAGTTTAAAAGAGATGATACATGCTGTAAATGCCTATCATCAAGTGATGCCTCGCTACTATTTAACAAATGAAGAGGTGCAAGCCATCTATGATTATCTTAAAAGTAAAAATAGCGCTAAATAATTGGCTATAATTACCATAAAGGAGACTTTATGAAATGCTCAAAAATACTTTCTACATTACTTCTATCTGGAGGGGTAAGTGTTGCCTCTTCTTTGGCTGTTTATCAAGACACTACATTTTATACCTATACACCCACTTCAAGTTTTATCGGATTTACAAAAAATGTAAGTGCCAAGTGTGAGGGAAGTAGCCTTGCACTGGTACCTATGATGCTTTGTCCTAACGATGTAAGACTGTGTAAACTTTATAATAAACTTGATGATATAAAAGAAGATTTACGTATAAACCAGAGTAATGCTATGGTACTTAACAAGTTTATCTCTTTGCCACAACCTACAGTGATAGATGCAGAGTCTTGGATAAGTGCTGCCAAAATGCTTGCAGAAGAAGAGGCGAAACTAGGAGATAAAAAAGAGATATTAACTAAAAATCTTAAGCATGATACCCAACGTTTTCGCAGGCAGGCACCAAGTCTCGTAGCACAGAAAACCGAGAAATCATGTAAAAAAGAATTGGTACTTAACATACCGTACGGGTATGTCTCTTTCTCCAGTATGTACGAAGCCAATATAGAAAAAAATAAAATTACTATAACACAAAATCTTGCTATAACAAACAGGAGTGGTATAGACATAGAGGCTGATACAGCGATGTTTTACTACCGATCTGCCAATCAGTATGTACGTCCTATTCATTTTTCTCCATGGATAGTCAGTAAGTATGTACCCAGACCTAAACGCATGTATAAAAAATCTATGGCAAAATCAAAACCTATGATGGAGTATTCTATGGTAGCGGATAGTGAGATGGGTGGTGACATCGCGCCAGCACCAGTGGCGAGTTATGAAGATGCTAGAGAGTATAAGATAAACAATCTTTCTCTTCCTTCAACCGGTATACCTTTGGAGGTTAAGGTGCTTTCCTGGAAAGCAGCACTAGAGTGTGAAATAAAAGCCTATCCATACATGAATACCAAGGCATTTGAAGTATGTAGTTTCTCTCCTAAATACCAGATAGATACAAACAGGTGGAAAATTAACTTAGGCACAGAAGTGATAAATGAAAATGCGGTAGGAGAATACAGAGATGGGAAATATCAACTCTATACTAAAGTAGATGAAGATATTAAAATTGTACGAAAGTCTATCGTGCAAAAGGCACGTACTACAGGAATATTTGGTGGTACTGCACGAAAAAAAGATGGATTTACTCTGACTTTAACTAACAAATCAAACAAGAGCAAAGCATTTACAGTGGTAGAACGTATACCTACTTCTACAACAACTGAGATTAAGTCAAAGCTTTTAAGTATAAAATCAGATAAAAAAGTAGACTATAAAATGTTAAAAGAGGGTGAAATAGAGATGCATATTATTTTAAATGCACATGAGAGTAAAAAAATAGATATACTGTTTGAGATATCGTATGATAAAGATTTAAAAGTGAGGTATTAATAGAAGGGTAAAATGAGTGCTTGCAGGAAAACCTGCAAGCATTTAACTTAACAAGGTGTTACGTTTTCTGCTTGTGGACCTTTTTGACCTTCACCAACTTCAAATGTTACTGCTTGACCTTCAGCCAATGTTACACGACCACCATTGTCGTTGTTTACTTGACGGAAATGTACGAATACATCGTCCCCACCATTCTCTTGTTGGATAAATCCGTAACCTTTTTCATCGTTGAACCATTTAACTGTACCATTTACTAATGTTGCCATTTTATTGCCTTATGTTTGTTTTTGTGAAATCTATATGTAGAGAGTCTTTCGGGTCTTGCAGGCTTGAACACTAGCAGTACACACGAAAAATGAACTCGAAACTCATCTTTCATCGAGATTATTATAGCTTATTTTTCCGTATGTAAGCTTATATATATATAAATCTTTTTAAATAATCATAATTTATAATTAAAAGCATCTTATATCTATGGGGATTGTGTTTCATTGGTGTGTTTCTCAAGCCACTCTTCAAGTGTCAGTAAATCTTCATAGGCTATGGGCTCTTTCTTTGTGACTTCCGCAAAACTACGCACACCCATAGAGAGTAAGTACTGTAAGTTGTTGTCAAAGCTTGCATTTTCTATGATGGAAATATTTGATTTGTGTACCTCAAACATAAACCCACCATTGGGGATAGGGGACATAGAGAGTGTGACAGTGTAGTGGTCTTTGATAATGCTCTCTTTTTGAGAATACATTAGCCCAATGTTATAGCCTTCATTTGCAAAACCTTTGATAGCAACGACAAGTACTTGGTTTTTACCCTCTTTTGAGGAATTAAAAATACCTATAAGTCCTTTGATAGTGTTATATCCTGGTATTTTGCAGAAGAAATACTCAAACATATCGGTAAATCTCGTTTTAACCAGCCAGCCTAAAAGGTAAAGAATGACAAAAAAGATAAAGATAACCAACAAACCCCATAAAAATACATGAGAGTTGGGTTCAAACCCAGTAAATCTAAATACCCAGTCTACCATCATAGTGATTTTCCCATACACCCATGACAGGATGATGAGTATCGCAACAATAGGCAAAAGCCAAAAGAGACCTTGGAGTACGATTTTAGTGAAGTGTTGGAGTGTACCTCGCATAGTGAGCCTTTGTATATATTTTAATTATCATACACTATCTCTGCTTTGTATTTATCGTGGTTAAGAGAAGTATATTTGACTTCTCTTATATCTTTACTTATTCTGTTTCCCAACTAACAATGCACTCAACACCCCAACCAAAGAGGCTATAAAGACAATGGTATATCCTGTAGGTAAATCCATAGTATAAGAGAGTATCATCGAGACGATGATAAGTACAGAACCAATCACCCACGAAAATGGTAAAGGTCTAAATCTACTTTGTATCAGGGCCAAAAAGGCAGGGACGATGAGGAGTACAAAGACTACCAGTACCCCTGCGAGTTGCACAGACGAAGTTACCGTGAGTGCCAAGAGACTAAAAAAGAGAAGTTCTTTGGCTACGCCTGTGAGTTTATGGTAAAAAAGAAAAATAAAGTGCCTAAAGTTCCCAATGGTTCACATAAAGATAGATATTCCACAGCGAGTGCTGCGGAAGGAAGAAAAGGTATTATTTTAGTGGAGCATTTTTTGGATTGTTAGCTTTTGCCAGAGCCACAAGTCCACCTTTAATTACATGTACTTTTTTAAATCCAAGTCTTTTAAGTCCTATAGCTGCTAATGTTGCACGTGTACCAGAGTGGCATACAATCACAATAGGCTTGTCAGTAGGAAGTTTATCTAGGTTTTCTTTTTCAAAAAGTACATTAAGAGGTACGTTCACCGCATTTTCACCGCTAAGAGAAACAACTGCAGCTTCTCCAGGTGTACGTACATCAAGCATAGTAAAAGGCTTTTTCTCACGAAGCATCTTCATTACATCATTTGCTTTAACAAAAAGTTTTGAATCTGCACAAACCTTTTGTGTCATATGTGAATAGAATGCATTAAACTCTTGCGCTTTTGTAGCATCGTAGGCATTTGCGCTAAGTGTTAAGAGTAAGATAGCGACTGTTGATTTTAAAGTTTGTTTCATTGTTTTATCCTTAGGTATTGTATATTATCTGACATTATAAATATTATAACTTAAACTTAAGCTATGCGATAGAATTAAAATTTGAATTAAAATTTATATTCTACTTGTAAGATGATATTATCTACTTTTACGTTTTTATTATTTATTGGTATTTCTGTGGCTTCTTGATAGACGTATTGTACTTTTACATCTCCCCATGTAAAATGCTTACCGATACCACATTTATAAGTTTTGTTAAATTCCATAGCATGATGTTGTACTTTAAAACCATTGTGCATCACAGCAAAGATACGATTACCCACAAATGTCGCTGCACCAAAATGATAATCACCATAATGTACATGAAGTTTTATACCTAAAGTACCATAATCTTCTTTTGCATTCTTGGAAAAATTATTACTCTTTCTATTTTGTAGATGTATGTATTTACCTATCAGTTTTCCATGAAACTCCCATAGCCCATACGCTTTTTCGTAGCTATAAGTCAGGTCTGTCTGGTAGACATTGAAGTTTTTATAGTCACTAAGGTATTGGGTAATTGCTATTTCATTATATTTGTATCCTACTCCATAAATATTACCTGCATCTGTCTCTCTCATAATATTATCATTAATCGTTGCATAACTTGCAGAGAATGCTTGGCTATTTTCTAGTTTTCTAGTGTATTTGAAGTAGTATTTATCTACTTTCAAATCTTTCTTAAGTGGTGGTTTAAAGGTCTTTGTATCTGTTCTTTCATAGAGAAGTTCATATTTGTTCTCACCATCTTTATGGCTTAACGCTATACCTTCTCTTTTCCCATTATCTTTTTTCTTTGAGTTTGTGAAGTCTAATTCTTCATACGTTAGTGTAAGTTTGTCTTGCCCCGCATACGCAGAGGTTGCTACCACAGTTGCCAATAATAATGCATAATTTTTTTGCATAGATATCCTTTTATATAGTGTGATTCATATTTTAGAAATGAAAAGTTTACTTTCAAATCGAAGAGTGTTGAAAATTAAATAAAAGAAGAAAAAGGAGGGGCTTGTGCGTTATAGCCTTTGATGAGAGGGTTGATGTGCTTTTGTTGTAGCAATGCAAGGGGCAGTAGATAACGAGGAAGTATAACAATTTGCAACGGCTCACTGACAACATCTCCTCCATGCATGGTATTTGAGAGATGACAGATTTTACAGTCTACGTGTACTTCAGTTGCATCTTTGTGGATGTGGGTGGCCGAGGCAAAGCTACCGAGTAGATAAAAAAGGATGAGCAGGCGAGTGATACGTAAGTGGTATCGCATTGCTCCTCCTTCTTTTAATTAACTCTTTTTTTTGGAATTATACTCTGTTTTGGTTAATACTGATAGGCTGTTTCTCCTGTTTCCGTTTGAAGTCTCTGAAGTGTTAGTGCTTGAGGTTAAGCACCGCTTCAAAGTAATCCTCTTTTGGTTCCCATGAACAGTCATACCCTCGGTAGAGTGCAATTTTTTCAAGGTTTAGCATCTCTTGTTCTCGTTCAACAATAACAGTGAGTTTCTCGCCCTTGTAACCGTTAAGTACAGCTTTAACTTGATGCATCATGTCTGGTACCGGAAGCCCACGGCGTGGATCGAGTGGCATACCACGGGTGTCTAGTACGCCATCTTTAATATTTTTAGGAACTTGATACTCCTCCATGAGACGTTTAGAAGAGGTTTTCCATTGTTCTTTGCTCAAATCGGCAGGACCAAATAGGGCACAATGGCAAGTACCATACTCTGCAATCTCATCTTTAATATATTCACAGGGGCAACACATTTTTTTGTTCAATGCTTTGTCACCTGAAGGTTCAAAGCAAGGACAGTAGCGTTTACCAAAGGTTGCTTCCATCTCACAGAGGTTACTTTTGAGGTTGGTAGACATCATCCAGTTTGGGTTGATAGCATACCCTTTTTGTTCGCAGTATTTTTCCATCCAGCGTTGCTGTTTTTTTCCTGCATCTTTGTATTTGAAATAGTCTTTAAAAAATCCGATCATCATATTGAGCATAAGTATTCCTTGCCTTGATAGTATAGGTTTCTCCATAAGGAGATTCAGAAAAGTATTTTATCCAAAATATATTACAGGTGCCCTACAGTGAACCTCTAGGTTATTCAGAAGCTTTTAAAACAAATAAATACGTTATAAACACTATAGCCATTCCCACTAAGGAAAAGAGCACAGCACTCTGTGCATCATAATGCTCCCATATGAGACCTGTTACTAAGGCTCCCAATGCTCCAAAGAGTGCCACTCCTCCATAGAGTATGCCATAGACTGTGCCTTTGTTGTGTGCATGGTCGGAGATGTAGGCACGTAGGGAATTGAGACTTCCTACTATGAACACACCCAAAAAAATGAAACCCATCACAACAAGATTAAAATACAAACTCACGGTAGACAAAAGTCCAAAAACAAAAGAGAGAGTGAGTATTTTTTTTGCTCCTATCTCATCTATTTTAATACCTAGAAAATAACTTAGTAATGTTTGTGTAAGATTAAGCAGCACCACAAGCAGAGGGATGTACACAGTGGCGATACCCACCTCTTTGGCTTTGATGAGAAAAAAGGAGTCGTTAAACATAAAGAAGACAAATCCAAAATAGACAAAAAGTAGAGGAAGCAAGCCATAATCTTTTTTCAAGTCAAATGTTTTTGCTTTGCTTTTATAGGGAGCATCTTTGACAAAAAAGAGCATAATCACCACAGCAATAAGCCCAGGGATGAGCGTAAAGGCAAAGATATTTCTAAAAAGAGTTTCACTCTCACCAAGGTAAAAGAGTAAAGCAAAAACAATAAGACTTCCTATGAGTTCTCCTGCGATGTCCATGGTCTTGTGAAAGCCAAAGGTTTTGCCACTTTTCCCTGCACTATAGGCAGAGATAAGGGAGTCTTTGGTTGCAGAACGCACAGCCTTACCCACACGTTCAACCCCACGTAATGTTGCCACACTTTGCCATGAGCCACTTACATAAAGTAGAGGCTTGGTTACAGCAGAGATAAAATACCCTGTAACCACAAAAGGTTTAACGACCTGATATCTATCACTCAAATACCCAAACAGTACCCGAAACGCATAAGATATAAACGTAGCAATCGCCACCACATACCCCAATTTATCGACACCCTCATGCAGTGTATAGACAATAAACAGAGGCAATATAGTAGTAACCATACTACTTGCCATATCGGTAAAAAAGCTGACGAAGCCTAAAGCTATAATGTTTTTGTTTATCATGGGGCTATTTTAGCCTCCCTATACTATTTGATGTTCTTTTTTATCGTATAATGATTAGTACTTGTTGTGTGCCTTTTAACTCAGTAACTTCTTCATCTCTTTATCAAAGTCAGATTCAATTTTTTGTATTTTATTAAACGCTTCATACTCTTTTGAAGCTTTTTCTTTCGCTTGTGCGTGAGAGATGGAGCCCTTACCTTCAAGAATCTTAAACTCATTAAACTCTAAAAATTTATTGACTGATTCACTTACATCTTTCATACTTAATTCTTGATGATTTTCAATAATTCTTTCAATATAGTCAAAGTATGCACCTATCGTTCTCTCAAGCTTTTTTATCTCATCTTCTTCAAGATAGTTTTTAGCTATTACGGCATCAGATTTTAATACTCTTCCATCAGGTGAGTTCTTCCAAGATGTTAAACCCATATTTGGCTTTTTTATATCTGCATTTTCATAAACTATTTCGGCAGCCGTTTTACCTGTGATGGCAAAGTGAAACTTGTTCTGCACTGTTGCATAAAAATCTTTGGTAGTTTGGGCATTTTTATCATAGTCAAAACTACACTCTGCAAAGATATCGGTTATTTGTTGGTAAATACGTCTCTCACTTGCTCGAATAGAACGGACACGTTCTAGTAGCTCTTTGAAGTAGTCCTTACCAAAATGCTGACCATTTTTAAGTCTATCATCATCCATGGCAAAGCCCTTGATGATATACTCTTTTAAAATCTTAGTCGCCCAAATGCGAAACTGTGTAGCTTGAGAGGAGTTTACTCTATAGCCTACTGAAAGAATAGCATCAAGATTATAAACATTTACCTCTCTTTTTACTTCTCTTTTACCCTCAGTTTGAACTATTGGGAATTTCCCAATAGTTGCTTCTTCTTCGAGTTCATGGCTTTTATAGATATTTTTGAGATGTTCATTTATGGTTGTTACATCTACACCAAAAAGTTCTGCCATTCTTTTTTGAGGAAGCCAAACGGTTTCGTTGTGCATAAAAATCTCTACTTTTATCTCACTCTCTTTAGTGGTATAAAGTAAAAACTCTGTGAGTTCATCTTTGAGAGTTAGCTTCTTATTTGTCATTGATAACTTCTTTACTTGTTGCAATCTTTTCATCTGCATACAAAACTACATCTTTTATTACAAGTTTTTGAATGGCTGAGATGAAGGTTTCCATTAGTTTATAATCTAATTTTTTATTTTTTATTGGAAGTGATATGTTTTCATGTTGTACTTTAGACCATACAGCTTTATTATCCCAACCAAATTTTGTTTTTATTGATTTTTGTAAAGATGTAGTCATGTATAAAAGTTTTTGCTTACTAACCTCTTGAATGATTGGTTTAAGTAAATAAGCATCCCATAAAACACCTGTTTTCTGAGTTTGAGTATAAACAGTTCCCGTAGCCACAGCACCATTACTAATAACATCAATAGTCATTTCTGAACAGTCAAAGTCTCTTTCTCTTCCGTAAAACATAATTCCATTATTTCCAAGTTTCGCATTCACTAAAGGTACATTAAATTCAATGGTTTTAGTTGTAGATGTATCATACAATTTATCAAAGGATTTATTATGATTTTTAAGATTAAGTTTTTCAAAAACTTCACTAATTTTAAATGTTCCCCATTTCCCTTTTTCAAAGTCATCTAAAACTTTCTGTTCTTCTTTAGTTAAGGTATAGTTTTTAAGATTTGTCGCTATTAAGTAAGCTTCTAGCTCCGCTATACGCTCTGCTTCTAGCTCCGCTATAAATTTTTCTATAAAAGAAAAATTTATTTTATTATCTTGAGTTATTGGTAAATTAAATAAAATATTCTTAGCAAAACTCCAATGTCGAGAATATCCCATATTTGGAATACATTTTTTCCAAGATGAAATGATAAACATTACTATTTTAATTGATATTATTTTTTTAATAGCTAATACTTTTACATTATCCATGACACAAAAATTTTCAGTTGCTATATTAAAACTTCTCGTATGATCACCAAAAATAACATATATTGGATTGTCTTTATTTACAATAAATTCAGCTTTATTTTTTGTATATCCAATAATTCCATTATTCGTTGACTCTGAAGAATAAACTGGTATATTTCCATCACAATCCAAAGCAAATGTAGTAAGTTTATTTCTTACACTACATATTTTAAATAATTTATTAAAATTAAACTCTCCCCACTCAACACTATCCAATAGCTTGTTAAGTGAGGATGCTACTTTCCCTCAGCACCTCGTTGTTGTAAGATATTGGAAACTTCCCACGAAAGATAATCACTTACCGTTTTTTTGAAGTCATCTAATGTAGGCTTTGTATCTATAACTTTATGTTGGTCGAAGTTCCAATCTGCTCCACTTGATGTGATAAAATCTTCTATGTAAACATCATCTATATTCCACTCTGCCTCAACTTTGGCATTTTTACCTGCCTTATAGATTTTCACAATATCCCCGTAGCGTTTAGTCGGTTCATCCGTTGCTTGGATAGCTCTACTCGTTCTTTTATAGCCATCATTTCTAAAGTCTATAAACTTTACAGGCATATCAAAATCATGAGGTTTGCCTGCTTCTAAAATATAGATACTTGTTTGCACTCCTGCCATAGGCTGAAACAGGTCTGTAGGCATTTTTATACTCGCTTTAAGGGTATGTTTTTTGAGCATAGACTTGTTTGTCTTCACTGCTTTTCCACTTCCTGCTGAATCTTGTATTATGATAGCACCAAGACCACCTATTTGCATCTTATCTAAACCAAACGCTATAAAAGGAATACCATTTTCAGTATAACTAAAGGGCGGATTTAAGAGTAGCTTATTTGCTTTAAACTCATTGTAAATGTTTTCAGGTCTATTAAAAGTGCTTCCTTTATGGATGTTAGAATTTCCATCGCCTCTTAAAATCATATTTGTAGCTGCTAATGTAAACATTTCAGCATTTAACTCCACTCCTAGAAGTTGTTTCTTCTTTATATCTTCTATTTTAGCTTGAGATTGTGTTGTTTTTTTGCCATAAAGTGTTTCAACATCTTCTATCATAAGTTCCATTGATGAGATTAAAAATCCTGCTGAACCTGTTGCTAAATCCATCACTTTGCTGTCTTTGTTTACATCAAGTATGGTTGCCATCATTTTAGTAACATAAGGGGGAGTTAGAACTATACCTATCTCTTTGCCATCTCCCAAGGCATATTTTAAAAACTCAGAATACATCTCACCCATGATGTCAAGATGACCTGCCATCGCGTCTATAGATAAAAATATATTATGAAAGATAAAAGTAAAAATCTGTTTATTGCTACTAGAATCTTCTTGTAGTAATTTCGAGACTTCTTTATCAAGCTCTGATAATTCATCTCTTTGTACATCTTTTGAAATCTCTGAAAAACTCGCTAACATAAGACTTCTTTTATCTATTGGTATCTCACGGGCAGTTAAAAACTCTTTGATTTGTTCTACGATTTGTACTCCATCACGCCTTGATTCGCTCTGTGTTCCTTTTAAGTCCTCAGGCACGAGTCCATCTTGAATTTTATTACCCTTTGTATCAACAACATTTTGCATTGACAAAAGCATCCCTGACACATATAAGACTCTTTGAGGAGCGGTTATATTATGATTGTGCATAAGTTTGTTGAGACTTTTAGCATATTTTTGTAGGGTTGCTTGTGAATTTATGAGAATGTCATGCTTTTCATCTTCCGTTAAAATCGCATCATTGTAAAACTCATCAAATGTGTTTTGGTTTTCAAGAAAATCAAGAGTGGTTATATTTTCTAATAATTTATAAGAGTGCTCTCCTGAGCCATAAACATAATAAACTTTCAGTTCAATAGAATCATCAGAGTCCCCAGCAATACCTATTGCAATGGCCTCATGATATTTTCCAGATGCTATCATCCCTGTTGTGTAATGTAAAGCTCCATTTACAGCATAATCTCTAATAGACTTCTCATCAAGCTTTACACCATCTTTTGTCTCTTTTATAAGTTTTTTTGTTCCAAGTTTGTTTTCAATAATAACGGGAGTTGGAGAGTACTTAGTAAGGCTAAAATCAGGTTTGCCAAAGTTTGTTTTGCTTTCAGTTTTTGCACGACCCCTTAAAGCCTCTATTAGATAGTCAGGCATTGCAGATTCTATATGATAATCTTTTTGACTTTTTAATCCTAGTTTTTCAAATTGAGACTTAACCCAATCATTAACATGTTCTTCTAATTTATAATTTGTTTGTGCCATTTGTATTCCAATGTATTTTTATTGCATTTGCAAAGTTTATGTTTTGTATTCTAGCTGAAGATTGATTTAAAGTTTATTTAGTCACACAACATTCATTCAGGGAGCATTATAGCTATATTTACCCTAGTCTTTTGAACTAAAATTAAGTCTTAAATCCCACCACACCATCAACCCTTACGGCGAAACATCGACCTTATGCGAGACTGCCCTATGTGGTGGGTGTGACCCACCCTACGAGATTTTATACGTATTAGAAAGAACGACTATTTAATCCAAATTCAATTCATACGCAGTACTTCGACCCTTACTTCCCGATAAAGTCTGCAAGACACCTTTTCTAACAAGGTCATTTAACTGTCTTGAGGCAGTTACTTGTGAGGTACCTGTAATCATTCTGTATATACCATTATTAATCATAGGCTCTTTTCCTAGTAGTAGTATATCTATAGCCTTTGATTGGTTTGGATTGATTTTAATATCTCTGATTTTGTCATAAAATTTTGTTTTAGCTATGGTCTTATCTACAATATTTATGGAGAGTTCTATAGCCTTATAGATGGTATTGGTATGCCAAGTAATCCATCTGCTTAAATCCATAGTTGGATTTTGAGATACCCTGTTTGTATCTTCGAGAATTTGTCCATAATTTTTTAAATCATTAGTGATAGCATGAGAGATAGAAAAATACTTAGTATCTAACCCTAACTCTTTAGAGAGTAGATGATTGGTAATATTTCTAGCAAGTCTACCATTTCCATCACCATAAGGGTGGATTTGTACAAACCATATATGTGCTATGGCACTTTTTATAATGGGATGCTCTGTAGAGGTATTACAAAAATCAAGAAACTTGTTTATTGCATCGTTTATGGTACTTGCAGGAAGTGCTAAGTAGTGTACTTTTCTTCTGACTCCTTCTCCTGAGGTTACATACATATCGTCATAATTTCTAAACTCCCCAAGTGTCACCTGTGTTGGGTCATAGTTAGTATGAATCATTAGCTCATGATGCCAATGGTTTAATCGTTCTTGTGTGAGTGGTTCATGATTTCTGTTTACATCTTTTTGAATAGATACTATATTATCAGTATGTTTATCACTAGTGAGGTTTTCCAACTTTTCAAATTGTTTTCTCAAAGAGGCTCTAACACTTGAGCGTTGCAGTATCTCACCTTCTATCGATGAGCTATACATTATCTCATCTAAAAGATTTTCAGTAAACAAACTGTCTCGTGCATCTAGGGCAAGGTGTTTCATAGACCCCTCTAGTTCACCTTGTTTTTTTGAGATAGCTTGTATCTGCTGAACTATCTTATCTTTATCATAGGTAAAGTTTGGATAATCTGGATTTTGCCATATCCACAATGGATTATTTTGCATATTTCTACCTTTATGATAAGATTATAATTTTTATTATATCAAAAAAGTATCTATTTTTGATAAGATTATATGTGTTTTCTTATCATATAAGAGAAGAGAGCAGTGGGTGTAGCCCACCCAACGAAATATAGTGGCTACCTCTCCTTAAAAAACAACACATACAACCCAGGTAAAACCAAAAGTGTCAGTACGGTTGAAGAGATGATTCCTCCGGTTACAACCACAGAGAGTGGATACTGTATCTCTGAGCCTACACCTGTGGCATAAAGCAAGGGTAAGATACCAAATAGTGTGGTAAAGGCTGTCATAAGTACGGGTCTTAGGCGTAGCAGTGTGGCATCTTTAACCAAGTCGATGGTTTTGATGGTAGGGAACTTCTTACGTAGTTCATCGATAAAGGATACCAAGACGATACCGTTGAGTATGGCGATGGCAAAGATGGCGATGAAACCAACGATGGCCGAAACGGAGAGATAGATATCTGCAACAAGCAAGGCAACGATACCTCCCATGAGTCCCAGTGGTACACCAAGCAAGATGAGGAAAGCTTTTTTAAACGAGTTAAATGCTGTGTAGAGTAAAAGTAGGATAAGCAGTAGCGTGATAGGAATAATCATTGCCAGTGTTTTTCCTGCTTCTTGCATATTTTTAAAGTCCCCCGCCCATGTGATATAGTATCCATCTGGGATTTTTACGGTTTTACGTATTTTGGCATCGGCTTCTTCGACGAATGTAGCGATGTCACGGTCTTCCACTTCCAAAGAAAGCACCATGTATCGGCTTAAGTCCGCACGTTTAATAAATGCAGGTCCTTGGATGGTAGAAATATCACATACTTCTTCAAGTGTGACTACTTTTCCTGAGTCTGAACGCAATACAAGCTTTTTAAGTGTGTTAATGTCCTGTTTTGCATGTTTGAGTTTTGCCACGATACCAAAACGTTTGATACCTTCTATTTTTTGTGTGACTGCCTCTTCTCCGATACCATAACGAATGACTTGCATGACATCTTCTACACTCAACCCATAACGAGAGAGTGCGAGATAATTTGGTTTAATGTTAATTTGTGCTTGTCCAAGCTGGGTTTCTATCTCTGCATGGTCTAAGCCGTCAACACTTTTGAGTACACCTGAAATCTCTTCGGCAATTTTAGACATGACCTTTTGGTCTTCTCCGTAGATTTTGACTGCCAGTTCAGCACTCACACCTTCTAATAACTCTTCAATACGCATCGCGATAGGTTGCGTAGAGATGAACTGTAGGAAGTTGAACTTCTCTTTAAGTTTTTTGGTCATCTCTTTATCGAGAGCAGGAATCTCTTTAAACTCAGGGTTGAGTGTGAGGAGTACTTCCATGTAGTTGGGTTGTGCCGTTTCACCTTTTTCACTTCTTCCTATCATAGAAAGTACAGAGAGTACCTCTTTTGGGTAGGTTTTGAGTATAA
>JALXBG010000040.1 GCA_026991605.1 Sulfurovum sp. | reverse complement strand
TATGACTCCTGCCTTTTTCATTTTACGATGTACACGTACAGTTAAGCTGAGAAAAAGATCTCGTGTTCCTGTAACAAGCATAGTAGGAGGAAAGCCTGAAAAGTCACCATAGACAGGTGAAAGACCTGGGTTTTTAAGATCAATACCATTGGCGTAAAGCTTGGCAGCAGCCGCAATAAATCCATCATAAGTCACAATCTTACGGTCGATTCCTTCATTGGTATAAAGAGAATCTCCATTTTTAGTTAAATCTGCCCATGGCGTGCCAATAAAAAGTGCAGCAGGAAGTGCCAAGTGTAATGCTTTTAATTTATGCACAGTAGCCAATGCTAATCCAGCACCAGAAGAAGACCCTCCAAGTGCAATGGATTTTGGTGCATGAGTTTTAATAAGTGATTGATACACACGAACAACATCTTCTATTGCGGTTGGATAGGGATAGTCTGGTGGCATACGGTAATCTATAGAAATCACTGGTATTTTCACTCTACTTGCAATCAGTATTGCTTCACTTAAAGCAGACATACCTCCACCAAAAATATAGGCACCCCCGTGCAGATAAACAAAAAGGTGCTTTGAATTTTTCTTTACTAAAGACTTTGGCATTATGGTGTAGACATTGACCCCATCAATCATCTCTTTTTTAATACTAACATTATATTTCTCTGCTCGCTTCTTTATGCCATACTCACCAGATACTCTAGCATATTCAATCCATTCTTTCCACTCTTCTTTGCTTTTAGGACTAAAATCACGTCTGGACTCAACATTGGGTTGGTTCAAATTTGCAAGCGTCTGTTGTATTTCTTCACTAGCACAAGTAGGTAATGGTAATTTTTTCTCAGAGATAGTCCAAACAATGTTATTGTTTAAGGTAGCAGTAGAAGGTATTTCTGCTTGCATGATGACAACAAGTAAACACATACTCACTATAATTTTTTCTAAAAATTGTTTCATAGTCAACTCCATATAATGTATTGAAGATATCATATCTTTTATATACTTATCACCCTATTTAACATCTATTTTTCATTATTTGGTATACTTAGAATATACAAACAAAAGGATTACACTAATGAAATATTATAAATTTATAACTATACTTGCATTTTTAAGTCTATTTCAACTCTCCTTGCAGGCTAAAGATACACATAAAATACTAGAACAAACAATGATTCAAACTGTTGATGGAGAAAAAATTCAAGTTGAGCGAATGCGGGATGGTTTAGTATTTAAAGGCTATGAAGATAAGATTGTTTTACTTGAAGCCTTTGGTCACAGTTGCCCTCCTTGTAAAGCATCTATCCCCGGATATAATAGATTACAAAAAAAGTATCAAACAGATATTGTTATCATTGCAGTGGAAGCATGGGGTTCTGATAATGCAAGTCTCAAACGCTATGCAAAACAGTATGGCATACAATACAAAGCGGTATCCAAAGCAAATTCAGGAAAAATAATCCGATTTATGCAAAATATAACTGGATGGACACCAGCTCTTGGTGTACCTTACCTCATGCTCTTTAACAGAGGTGGAGTCTTAGCTAAAGATGTCCCACCTCAAGGTCTTCCTGAAGCACATGTAGATAAGCTAATTAAAGCACTACTGTAATTTTACTTTTGGTTAAAGCTAATCATGGAGTTTTTCATATCAGGACCTTCATTAAAAATGAGATCAAGAATACTTACACCATGTTCAAAAGGTGGATAAAGTTGATGATATTCAGGATACCCCTCATAGTTCATCCATTCTAATTTAATTCCATGCTCTGCCATGGACTCCTCTGTCAAATAACTTTTTGCCGAAGGACCACTCAGATATGTCGTACATCCTACTTCTTTTAATAGTGGTATATATCTCCCCTCTTTATTGAGATCATCAGAGAGATTAAAATCTCTAGAGTCTCCAGCAAACTTTGTTGTGATACCCAATATTTCTTGGGAGATCTTCTTAATAAAAGTATGATTCATCTCAGAAAGATTTTTCCACTCTTGATTCAAATATAGATCATCGAAAAAAGCTTTATATTTTTTAAAATATGGTGCCGTTCTATAATATTGGCTTATCTTTCCCCAATGGCTTTTTTGCCATCCATTTTGGGTAATTTCAACATCACATATCAATCTATCTCTTGTTTTTTTACCTACAGGTACCGATATCCATTCAAGTCCCTTTGGGCTTTTTATCATATTGCGGTTTCGCCAATCTTGTTTAGTATATTGTACATCATCATAAAAATAAAATTCATCTACACTATTAATATAGTCAAAATATCCTTTCCATGGTATATAGTTTGATTGTGTCATTCCTACTTTTTTACTCATTATTCCCTCTCTTCTCTGTATGTATGTATGTATGATTAATTATAACACGTTTATAGTTACAACTAAGGTAAATTTAAATAGGAGTATTTTGATTAAAAAATAATTCTTAAGTATTACTTTTAAAGATATATATTTTTTAATATATTTTTAAGATACTAAACAATATACTCTCTCATATAAAAATTTATTTATAAAGGTAAAACCATGAAATACACTAAATTACTCGCAAGTCTTTTCTTTGCAGGATTATTACTCTCAGGATGTGGAAGCAATAATAAAGAAGATCCAGCAGCGGCTGCACAGCCTGCTGCAACTCCAGCAGGGTCATCAGCAAATGCATTAGCTTCAACGACTATTGTCACAACTACTGGCAAAAGCATACAAGTAGACAGAACGGCTGGAGGATTTATATTTCATGGCTATGAAGGTAAAATTGTTCTTCTTGAAGTATATGGTGATACGTGTCCGCATTGTGAAGCTGCAATTCCTTCATATAATGCATTACAAGCTAAGTACCCTAATGATGTTGTTATTATTGCACTTGAAAGTTATGGTACATTAACAAATGCTGCAAAACAACAATATATTACTATTCCTAAAGCAAATACAGGAAATATGTTTTCTTTTATCAGAGAATTAACAGGCTATGGACTTCAAGCAGTTCCATACCTAATGATACTCGATAGAAATGGAGATTATACTTATCAACAGGTACTTGCAGACTTTCCTGCAGCTGAAATAGACTCCCGTATCCAACAACTTCTATAATAAACTATATTTTGGTAATGTGCATACTGCTTTTTGCACATTACTAGTACTTTTTGAATAACTCTCTTCATCTATTCAACACAGCACGAATAATCGAATATCGTACTCCTTTCCACTTTCAAACAAATATACTAAATAGCCAAAGCTATGACTTATTACCTACAAATCATAAGCGAAAAAAATACCATTCAATGATATAATTTGAGTAATTATTAACATAAAAAATAAGAAGGACTGATAAAAGATGCCTAAAATATCAGTAGTATCACCAGTGTATGGCTGTTGTGCCAGCTTAAATGATTTATATGATCGACTCAAAGAGTCATTATCAACTATCTCTGAAGATTTTGAAATTATTTTTGTCAATGATGCAAGTCCTGATGACTCATGGAATACCATCAAAGCACTAGTAGCTAAAGATGATAGAGTTAAAGGTATTAATCTCTCTAGAAACTTTGGACAACATAAAGCCATTGCTGCTGGCCTTGCACATGCTAAAGGTGACTGGGTAGTTGTTATGGACTGTGATCTCCAAGATCAACCTGAAGAGATTATCAAACTCTACAATAAAGCACAAGAAGGATATGACGCTGTATTTGGACAACGTATCGGTCGACAACACAGCAGACGAAAACGATGGGCATCAAGAGCTTTTATTGCCGTATATGACTACCTTTCTGATTCTAAAACAGACCCAACTATAGGAAATTTCAGCATTATCTCTAGAAAAGTAGTAGAGGGACTCAAAGAATTAAAAGAGCAACACCATCCTTATACTTTTTTTGTTATCTGGCTTGGATTTAAACGTACTTATGTTGAGATAGAACATGCTAAGCGTGAAGTGGGAGAAAGTTCTTATAATTTTAAACGTCTCATTCAGCTTGCTATGGATAATATTGTATCTCAATCCAACAAACTGCTTCAAATGTCAATTAAATTCGGATTTGGACTTGCATCTTTTTCTGCACTCTATGCACTCTACATTGTTATTAAATACTTTATGACCGATGAAATAGTTCCGGGCTGGACCAGTGTCATGGTTTCCATTTATTTTATTGGTGGATTACTTTTTGCAAACTTAGGTCTTATTGGTCTTTACATTGGGAAAATTTTTGATGAAACGAAAAATAGACCTCTCTATGTTATTGATGAAATTATCTAAATAAATAGAGTCATATGAAGCAGAAAAAAAAGAATTTAATTATCTATGGAGACAGTAGCTATGCTGAGATGATTGCACACTATTTTATGACAGATAGTGTCTATCAGGTTGTAGCTTTTTGTGTTGATAAAGAGTATAAAACGCGAGAAGAGATTGATGCTCTTCCTGTTATTTCTCGAGAAGATATAGAAGATTATTTCTCTTCAGCAAATCATTATATATTTGCTGCAATTGGGTACAAAAGTGTTCGTACTCACAAAGTATTGTTTGAAAAAATTACACAGCTTTCTTTTCCTGTTGCCAGTTATATTAGTAGCAAAGCTATCATAGATGCTAGTTGTAAGATTGGTATCAACTGTCTTATACTCCCTGGAGTTATACTTGAACCAGATACAATTATTGAAGAGAACTGTTTTATTAATTCTGGTGCTATCGTTTGTCATCATACTTGCATTAAAGCGCATACTATATTGGCAGCAGGATCATTGATTGGTGGGCATACAACCATAGGTAAAAGTTCACTTATTGGGTTTAATGCAACTGTTGCTGAGCTCTTACAAGTTGCCGATGAAACACTTTTAGGCGCAGGTAGTCTTCTGTTGCAAAATACAGAGAAACATACTATGTATGTAGGCACACCTGCCAAAGCTGTTCGTAAGCATACCGATACCGGTATTGTGTTATTATCAAAATAATTTAAATAAAAGGTTGGATTTTGGGATATTTCTATATTTTTGGAACAATATTTTTTACTGTATATGGACAGATTGTACTCAAGTGGCGTATGAATGGTATGGGATCACTTCCTCAGGGTACGGGGGATAAAATTATTTTTCTGATTAAAGTACTTTTTGATCCTTGGGTTTTTTCTGGGTTTTTTGCTGCCTTCATCGCTTCATTCTTTTGGATGGCAGCAATGACTAAGTTTGACATCTCCTATGCATACCCATTTATGAGTAGTGCTTTTGTTTTAGTCTTTTTACTCTCTGTTGTACTTTTTAATGAAGCTGTTACTTGGCAAAAAGTTGCAGGATTACTACTCATCGTAGCTGGTATTATCGTCACTAGCAGGAGCGTATAATGATTATATTTAATAGACCACCATTTACAGGTAATGAAGAAAAGTACCTCATAC
This sequence comes from Sulfurovum sp., assembly GCA_026991605.1. Classification (GTDB taxonomy): domain Bacteria; phylum Campylobacterota; class Campylobacteria; order Campylobacterales; family Sulfurovaceae; genus Sulfurovum. The sequence goes on along the minus strand of JALXBG010000040.1, from coordinate 2,075 downwards.
AAGCCATGAAAAGTCTCAAAATCTCTGGAGACGGTGACTTTACTGGTCGTTGCCATCGTTGGTTCGAAGAGAGACTTCAATGTAAGAAAGTACTCTTAACAACTTCTTGTACTCATGCACTTGAGATGACAGCCATTCTGATTGACATACAACCTGGTGATGAAGTTATCATGCCTAGCTATACGTTTGTATCCACTGCGAATGCGTATGCCTTACGTGGTGCCAAAATTGTCTTTGTAGATATACGACCTGATACAATGAACATTGATGAGACATTGATAGAAGCTGCTATCACAGAGAAAACAAAAGCCATCGTTCCTGTACACTATGCAGGGGTTGCATCTGAAATGGACACAATTATGGATATTGCTGATAGGCACAATCTATTTGTTATTGAAGATGCAGCACAGGGAATGATGAGTAGCTATAAGGGTAAAGCACTAGGTACTATTGGTCACTTTGGAACTTTTAGTTTTCATGAAACAAAAAACTACACCAGTGGTGGAGAAGGTGGACTACTCATTATCAATGATGAAAACTATATCACAAAAGCAGAAATTATTCGAGAAAAAGGTACAAATCGTAGTCAATTTTTCCGAGGTATGGTTGATAAATATTCATGGGTAGATATAGGTAGTAGTTATTTGATGAATGACCTAAGTGCTGCCTATCTTTGGGGGCAACTAGATATTGCTGATGAGATTAATGATGAACGAGTAAGTCACTGGAAGATGTACTATAAGGGATTAAGTGGGTTGAATCAAAAAGGTTTACTGGAACTTCCTACTGTACCAGATAGTTGTGTTCACAATGCACATATGTTTTATATCAAGGTTAAAGATCTTAATGAAAGGACAAACCTAATAGAGCATTTAAAATCACATGGTATACACGCTGTCTTTCACTATGTTCCTCTTCATACTTCACCCGCGGGTATCAAGTTCGGTAGATTCTCTGGAGAAGACACTTATACAACCAAAGATAGTGAAAGATTAGTACGATTACCACTCTATTATGGTATAGAAAAAGAAGATATAGAGAGTGTTATTAACACTATTGTAGAATATTATGCATAACAGCCACCCAACGCAGGAAAATAATAATCGGGGAAATACTCATTGATGGGGACAATATTAATTACAGGAAATGGGGGCTTTATCGGTAACTATATCGAAAAAACTCTCAATAAGCATTATAAGACTATAGGGCTATCTAGATCTGATGGCTCTGATATTACAGACTATCATTCTCTAAAAAAAACTGAAGGTGAAATAGATGTCATTATTCATACTGCGGCAGTCGCAAGTAATGACTATGAGATATCTTTTCAAACCAATGTTGTAGGTACCCTTAATCTCTGTAAATATGCAAAAGAGCATGGCATAAAAAGATTTATCCTTCTCTCTAGTATTTTTACATTTGATGAAAAAGACAATGAATACTTTAACAGTTACGGTAAAACAAAAAAAACTTCTGAAGAAGTTGCCACTGCATACTGCCAAGAGAATGGTATTGACCTTACCATTCTTAGACTGGCACAAGTTTACGATGATGTAAGATTGGCACAAAGTGGACAGGCAATGCTCTATTATTTTGTTGATACTATACATACACAAGGTAAAATCACCCTCTTTGGCAATACTAACCCATTAAGAAACTATATTCACATTGATTATCTTTGTGATGTTGTCACAGAAGTGATTAAGAAAAATCAGATTGGTACATGGAATATTATAGAAAAAAAGAGTCATACCATTACAGAAATAGCGTATATTCTCTTTGATGCTCTTCAGAAACAGCCCCAAATTTTTCGCCTGAGTGAAAAGCCAAATATTCCTTCTGTTCATATTCCTTATGATAATATATATCAAAGCAATTCACTCTCATCTATATCACTTACAGATGGCATAAAAAGGATACTAAATCATGACAAATAAACCTATCACTATACTTATAACAGGCGTTGGTGCCATAATTGGCTATGGTCTCATTAACAGCCTTAAAAAGTCTAAATATAACTGTCGAATCATAGGAATAGATATCTTCCATGATGCAGTTGGACAAAAATGGTGTGA
>JALXBG010000039.1:377-75600 GCA_026991605.1 Sulfurovum sp. | reverse complement strand
GTTTATGTATGTTTGGCATCGGATTTACCGAATTACTTCTTATCGCTATTATTGCTATCTTGTTTTTAGGCCCAGACAAACTTCCTGGTGCGCTTGTTGAGATGGCTAAATTTATCAAAGGTGTGAAGAAAACCATTGGTGAAGCAAAAAGTTCTTTAGAAGAAGAGATGAAAATTGCAGACTTGAAAGAAGAAGCACTCAACTATAAAAAGCAACTCACAGAAGCTACAGAAGAGCTCAAAGGGTTTAAAAATATTAGTCTTGATGACTTTGATGAGATAGACTATGACAAACAGCCTTCTGCAGACTTTCCACAAGCTGAACAAACCGAAACAAAAGAAGTTCCAAACGTTACCACACAAGTAGAAACCAAAAATGAAACTGTTACCTTTAAGAAAAAGCCCAAAGAAAAGAATAAAATTAAAACAGAGGGTAAAACCAAAAAAGAGACAAAGGGTGATGCATAATGTTTGATGAACTAAGACCCCACCTTGTTGAACTCAGAAAAAGACTTGGACTTTCTGTTCTTTCTGTATTTATTGCTTTTATCGTGGCTTTTACCTTTCATGAAAGTATCTTAGAGTGGATTACTGCACCGCTTAATGAAGCACTTGCACAGGTAGCAACCCTCTCTAAAAAAGCCGCAGATGGTATGGTGACCACACACCAAGTCGGCGGTGCATTTTTCGTGGCACTTAAAGTTTCATTTTTTGCAGGACTTTTAGGTGCTTTACCTTTCATACTCTACCAAGTATGGCTCTTCATAGCTCCAGGACTTTATAGCAATGAAAAGAAGATGATTCTTCCTTTTGTTGTTGGTGGCTCAGTCATGTTTATGATTGGCATACTCTTTGCCTATTACGTTGTCACACCTTTTGGTTTTCAGTTTCTCATCACCTTTGGTTCTTTCCTCTATACACCACTAATTAACATCGAAGACTATGTAGGCTTTTTTACTAAAATCATGATGGGCTTTGGTATTGCTTTTGAGCTTCCTGTATTTGCCTATTTCTTAGCACTTTTAGGGCTTGTTACCGACAAAACACTTAAAGACTTTTTCCGTTACGCTGTACTTATCATCTTTGTGGTCGCTGCGCTGCTTACACCACCAGATGTACTGACGCAGCTACTTATGGCGGCACCGCTGGTGATACTATATGGTGTCTCTATCCTTATTGTAAAAATGGTAAACCCCTATGTGGAAGAGCAAGAAGAAGAAGATGACGAGAGTGAAGATACTACAGCCTAATGTCCCCAGAAATACTTAATGAAAATCTTCTTACTAAAAATTATGATTATGAACTCCCAGAGGGGTTCATAGCTACCACACCTGTACATCCTAGAGACCATGCAAAACTTTTGGTCTATGACAGAAAAACAGACACTATCACCCATACGACATTCAAACATCTATTGGACTTTGTACCCAAAAAGTGTGATGTATTTCTTAACGATACCCGTGTCATTAAGGCTCGTATTTTTGGTGTAAAAGAAGCCCAAAGCATCAACAAAAAAGGTTTTGTGCAAGGCGGAGGTAAAGTTGAACTTCTCTTTAATAAACCACTGGATGCTCACCACTATCTTGTCATGATACGCGGTAAAGTACAAGTAGGCACAAAACTCCTTTTTGACGACAACCTCGTAGCAACAGTGACAGACTTTAATGAAGACGGTTCACGCGTGGTTACTTTTACACATCAAAGCAAAGAGATACGCTTTGAAAATCTTGTGTTGGTACTCGATAAGATAGGTCATCTACCGCTGCCTCCCTATATGCAAAGAGAGGATAATGAAGAAGATGAGACAGACTATCAAACCCTCTTTGCACAAAAGGCTGGTGCCGTCGCAGCCCCTACTGCCTCGTTGCACTTCACCCCTGAACTCTTCGATGCACTACAAAAGAGACATGCCACACATAAAGTCACACTCCATGTAGGGGCAGGTACTTTTAAACCTGTAGATGTAGAAAAGATACTTGAACACCCTATGCACTCTGAGTATTTTGATATCCCTGAAAGTTCAGCACAGGTACTGGAGAGTGATAGACCCCTACTTGCCATAGGTACAACAGTGACACGTACGCTTGAATACTATGTACGTACACACAAAATACAGGGAGAATGTGACCTTTTTTTAAACCCACATAACCCACCTCAGCGCGTCACCCATCTACTCACCAATTTTCATTTGCCTAAAAGTACACTTATCATGCTCGTATCTGCCTTTGTTGGAAGAGAAAAAACGTTAGGCTTATATAAAGAAGCTATTGCAAAACACTATCGGTTTTTTTCCTATGGTGATGCGATGCTTATACTCTAATAAGGGCTATAAAATAATTATCTTTTCTTGAGTTTTCCAAAAAATCTAATATAGATTTACCTGAAACTGTTGTTTAAATATTTTGAACTCAGAATTCAGTACACTCACAATAGCTACACAAACTTATCTTATGATGTCCCATAAAGAAAGCATAGAAACTTTCTTTCAATACACACTATCAAAGGATAACAAATGAATAAATTACTTTTAACTTTTCTTCTTACATTAGGATTGACACTAGGTACACAAGCTTCAGATAAAAATACTCAACAACTGCCAGAAGCTACCATTAAAAAGATGGATCGTCAAATGACTAAACATAAAGCACACACAAGAAACTTCAAAACACACAAAGAGTTTAAACGTATGCAACAAAGAAAAGTCGCACACCCAAGTGCCAAACGTACTGCCTCAAAAAGTATGCATTACAATACTAGAGATTACCAAAATGGTCGTAACTATGGATACACGGAATCTAAAAGAGGCTATTACGATGACTATCGTCCCATAAGACAGCGTGGATACAGCCATACAAAAAGGGGTTGGATATTAGCATACCAATATGACAGAGCATCATTTTATGACAATGAAGGATTCTTTTACGGATACTTTAACCGTTACGGATACTATTTTGAAGATGTCTTCTACCGTTATGACAGATTTTATACTTATAGAGACAGAGTACGAGGTCGTGGACTGTTTAATCATAGATACTATATGCCTGCAAACGCAAGTTACTATGGTTTTTGTACAGCAAATTACAGCGACGACTCAGGCTACAACAGAAACTATGAGAGAGGCTATAATAGATACTAGAGGGCTTTTTCACCTTAGCTAAGGCTAGGGTTTCAAAAGAGTGCCTAGCCTAGACAAAAGCTAGTGATGTTGTGAGTATCACCTATTGTTAGAAGTACCCTAAACTCGCTATACTTTCATCATGAAATTAGCAAGTATAGATGTAGGACTCAAACGTATCGGTGTGGCGATTTGCCTTAGTGGTGACATCGTCATGCCCCAGAGTGCCATCCTACGTAAGAACCGTAACCAAGCTGCCCGAGATGTCAATGCATTTTTAAAAGAGTGGGAGATAGAAAAACTCATCGTAGGTCTGCCACTAGATGCTGCAAGCTCCGAAGAGATGGAAAGACGCATCAAACATTTTGTCTCACTACTCGAACTCACTATCCCAGTAGCCTACCAAGACGAACAAAGCTCCAGCATAGAAGCCAAAGAACTTACCCAAGGTGTTTTCCGTCACCAAAAAGACGGAAAGATAGACTCCGTGGCGGCACAGATTATATTGGAAAGGTATTTGGCTAAAAATTAAAGCTTACTTTTCAACTTCTGAATACGTGCATACGCCTTGTCTATACTCTCTTCTTTTACCTCGCCTGAGCGTACAAGTGATACAATCGTATCTACCAGAAGTTTTGTATTTTGTACCTTTTTAGGGTCAAGTTGGTTACCTATGAGTAAGATGTCATCTCCTGCGTTGATGGCTAATTTTAGAGTATTTTTGAGTCCGTATTTTTTACTTATGGCACCCATTTGTAAGTCATCGGTAATGACTACTCCGTGGTAGCCTAACTTCCATCGTAACATTTTTGTAATGGTCTTGTACGAGAGACTTGCAGGATATTTGTCGTCTAAGTGTTTGTTAAAGACGTGTGCCACCATGACTGTGTCTGCCTTGTCTTTGAGGAGATGGTAAGGTTCTAGCTCTACCTCTTTCCATAGGTTAGTCACATCTACAAAACCTTTATGGGTATCTCCCACCGATGAACCATGTCCAGGAAAATGTTTGAGTGAAGTAAGTACACCATGACTATGCATAGCATCTATAAAAGTAGAAGCATATTCTGCCACAACTTTAGGGTCTTTACCAAAAGAACGCCCCAGCCCATGGATGACATGGTTTTTCATGTTAATATCCAAATCAACAACAGGTGCTAAGTCGTAGTTAATACCTACAGATTTAAGTTCTGCACTCATTTTGGTGTAGGTAGACTTGATTTTACTCTGATCCATTTTTATAACATCTGAAGCTTTAGGGAACTTACCGTAAAAACCATACTTACTTTTGAGTCTCTGTACTTTACCACCCTCTTGATCCACTGCGATGAGAAGTTTTCCATCTGATGAACAAGCCTGAAGCTCTTTAGTAAGCGCTTTTACCTGTGCAATGTTTGTAATATTTTTAGGTTTGCTTTTATCTACAGGGTTATAGTCAAAGAGTATCACCGCACCTACGTTGTACTGTTTAATATCTTTACATATCTGACTATATGCTGCTGCAGAGGTACCATGAAAGCCTATCATGAGCATCTGCCCTATCTTCTTTTCTAAAGGTAACTCTGCATGCAATACAGAAAAAACCAACCCTCCTATCATCACTAAATGTTTCAACACAATATTATCCCTAAAATTTTAATTTTTAATTTTTAATTATACCCTCTATTAGTATTCAGTTAACCTTAGGCTTATATAATACTTTCTTAAGAGCATCATAAGATAATAAATAGTCTCCTATTTTTTATTACTATATATTATTTTAAGCATTATTTTTCCCTCCCTCCTCTTTTGAATGTGATGCTCTTTTATTTCAAATTTTTTTCTAAACATAAATTTTCACTATTGGTATTCAGTTAACCTTATAGCGCTATAATTTTCTCAAGAGCATCAATCGAGATAATCTCTTCCCTCCCTTCCCTTAAACATTGGGATTATCTCGAATATCATTTTCCTCCTTTTTTTCCCTTTTGATGCTCTTTCAAAATAATCCCTCAAAAATAAAAAAATAAAAAAATAAAGCAATTACACAATTTTTACATCTTCATAGTGTATAATCTAATAAATTGAATCCTCTGGAACAACATAGGTATTCAATTAATACAATAAAGGCTCTATTTATGAGAAAATTACTAACAACATTACTGCTGCTTGCGCTTACAACCTTTGCTCAAGCTACGGAGAAACCACTTGCTCAAATGACAATGACAGACATAACAGGTAAAACCTATAACGTTACAGGTACTAAACAAGGACTGAAAATAGAAGGTCTAGAAGGAAAAGTAATCTTTTTAGAATTTTTTGGACACAATTGCCCACCATGTCTTGCATCTATTCCTCACTTGATTGACCTTCAAAAAAAGCATAAAGATAAATTGGCTGTAATTTCTATAGAAGTACAAGGGTACAACCAGAAACAAATTACTAAGTTTGCAAAAGAAAAAGGGATGAACTACATCGTTGTTTCTGAAGAGACTGCACAACAACTCGTAAGCTATATCCAACAAAGAGCACAATGGAGAGGGAGTATCCCATTCCTTGTAGCGATGGATACAAATGGTGATGTACAGTTTGTACAAGCAGGTATGCTTCCTGAATCTTCTTTGGAAGAACTTTTTACGCAACTTTCTAAACCAAAAGCTGCAGCAAAAAAATAACCATACACTATCTTCTTTCTTCTCTGAGGAAGAAGATATTTTTCACACTTCACCCCTTTATTACACCATTTCATCTTACTTAACTATGCAGATTTTAGATTAATAAACTATAATAGATACCCGTATTTTAAAGGATTATCATGAAACCATTTATATTATTGACACTATTGGGAGGTTCACTACTATTTGCTGAGACTCCCATAGAAACGAAAACAGACAAAAATACTTTTTCTAACTATCTTACAAAGGCTGTTGACAGCGTAGAGAGTGCCAGAAATGATGCGCTCGATGTGCTGGACAAGATGGTTAAACATGTTGAGCCCAATAAAACAGATGAGAACATCTCTGAACAAAGCGTCTCTACACAAATCGTGCAAACACATGCCGTTGCCCAAATGGCACGTAACACTGCCGATGTTGAGATAGCAAAAGCCAAAGCCATCACAGAGATAAGTAAGGCTGTAGATGCCGTAGACATGGCTAAGCCTGAAGACAAAAAAGCAATAGAAGAGGCATCTTTACAGATTATCATAAAAGCTATTGCCGATGTTGAGATAGCCAAGGCACATGCGAGTAAAAATATTGCTGAAGCAACACAGCGTGTTGAGATAAGTAAAACCGTACCTAAAACACTCCCACATGAAAAAGAGACATTGAGCATTGCTAAAAATATCTCTCAAGTACAGATAGCAAAATCTGTCTCCGATGTAGAAGTCGCACAGTCACAGTCTTATATAGAAATAGCTAAGTCATCTATGAAAAATCTAACACCTGAACTCTCAAAAGAGAACAAAGAGAAGCTAGATGAGATGAAAGCAGAAGCTACGGCAAAAATATCGTCTTACCTTACAGAACTTGAGATACTCAAAGCAGAGATAGAAGCCAAAATTTCTAAAGAGGTTGCCAAAGTAGAGATTGCAGAAACCGGTCTAAAAGAATCAAAAAAACAAACTAATTGAGTCTCACGGTACCCTGTTGTATCGTGATGATACCTTCGAGTTCCGCCTCATAGACCTTGTCACCAAACTTTTGAATACTTTCATCTACAGTGGGACACTTCTGACAAAAATAAAAAAACTCATCTTTAACCACATCATCTGCCACGGCACATCCGAACGTAGAGACAAAAGATTCTATGTCATGAATGGCTTTTGCCTCTTTGGCTTCTAAAAGTGACTGCGTACCTGAACTCTCTCCAAGTCTGTGAGGGAGTACAAAAATTTGCTTACCCATTTTTTGAGCAAATTCTACAGAACGCATAGAACCTGAGTTAAGTTGTGCTTCTGTAACCACAAGTATGTCTCCCAGTGCTACCACAACTTCATTTCGCACAACAAAACTCCAACCCGTTGCACGGAAGCCATCATTAAATTGGCTTATCATCAAGCCTTTGTTTTCAATGTTTTCTATAAGGTTTTTATTGACTACGGGGTAACGAATATCTAAGCCATTTGCTACCACAGCGATGGTGTTGGCTGCACCTGCTCCCTCATGGGCAATAGTATCCACACCCATCGCAGCACCTGAAACCACACAAACCCCTCTCTTTGCCAATGCATTGGCAAGAGCATAGGTAAACTGACGTGTATAAGCTGATGGTCGCCGTGTCCCTACTATGGAGACTTTAGGGCGTTTAAGCAGTGCTAGATTTCCTTTATAAAAAAGCTCCTTAGGGTACTTTTTCATCGTCTCTAACTCATGAATAGTCTCTGTAATGTTTTGACTCATGGCTATCCTTCTTTATATAGATATCCATATAGTATCGAAGAATTTTCTATAGCGTTAAAAATATGGCAAATTGACATATTTTAGAGGTTCTCTTAAATAAAACTCCATACAAAATAAGCAACCAGTGACAATATAACAACCCCGATAAAATTCAGTTTAAACCCTATGGTTGCCATCTCTTTAATGCTGATCACTCTTGAAGACATGACAATAGCATTAGGTGGTGTAGCTATGGGGAGCATAAAGGCATAGGAAGCTGCAACAGTGGCTACCATGAGCAGTAACATCCCTTCATGTTGTGGCATACTCTTTGCAAACTCATAAAAGATAGGGACGGCTATAGAAGTAAGCGCTGTGTTACTTGTAACCTCTGTAGAAAAGGTCACAAAAAGTGCCACGATGACAAACATCCAAAGCAGTGGCAACTCAGAGATAAAACTTAGTTTCGTTGCAATTTCTGCTGCCAACCCTGTGGCACTAAATGCTGAAGCGATACTAAACCCTGCACCAAACAAGAAGATAATTTCATAAGGCATATTACGTGTATCTTCCCAATCTAAAAAACCAATTTTAGGTACAAACATCAGTAGTCCAAACCCAAGTAAAACAAGTTTTTCGTTCAGTGCAAATCCAAAAAACTGTTTTAAGAATGTATTGGAGAATAAAACAACAGCCAGTAGTACCACAATACTATAGAGTCTCTTTTGACTTGAAGTGAGTTCTGGGATGGCACTGCTCATATCTTCAAGACTTTGTGTTTGTACGCCCAAAGAGAGTAACCAAGGCATAATTAGAAGCATCAAGCCTACAATAGGCAACATGTAGAGCATCCACTCACCAAATGCCAAAGATTCTAAAGCATGGTCTTCTAAAAATCCCATCAAAATAAGGTTAGGTGGCGTACCTATGGGTGTGAGTATCCCTCCTATACTTGCACCGTAAGCGGTGGCAAGCAAAAACCGAACTTTGAGCCTTTTGTTTTCACTTAAAAAAAGTGCTATAGGCATAAGCATCAAAGTAATCGTGGTATTGGAGAGTACCGAGCTTAACAACGCTGAAGTAATCGCCAAGGCATAGATAATTCCTCGTGGAGTTTTAGGAAAAAGACTTAAAAGTTTGGCTGAAAAATATTTATGCAAGCCTGTTTTCTCTATGGCGATAGCCAACATAAACCCTCCAATAAAAAGGAATATAATGGACTTTGCATAATTTGGCGTCACCACATTGGTATCTAAAATACCAAAGACAGGGAAAAGTATAATAGGTAAAATAGAGACCACACCTAAAGGCAAAGCTTCGTTAGTCCAAAGCGTCACTAAAAAAGCTACCAAGCCAATCAGTGTAGCGTGTTGCATAGTAAAAATAAATAATGCCAAACCAAAGAAAACAAGCCCAATCAATACTGCTGTAAATATACCCTTCATTTATTGTTCCTTATAAAGTTCATCTATATATATTAGCTCAACATCTTTTAAAATATCGTTAGCTGAAGAGAGTGCCTCCATCGTAATATGGTGAGGATGCCCTATAGCGATGGCATAACCTTTCTTCTTTGCTACACTTACAGCTTTGCGTAACTGTTTGTGAATGTAAGGGATAGTATGAATATTATCAATAAAAATATCTCTTGAGACATAGGTATCACCAAATGTAGAAGCGATACGTTTTACTTTTGAACTTCCGATGGTTCTGCTATCTATAAAAACAAACCCCTCTTTACGTAAAGTAGTATAGAGTCTGAACATCGCGCTATAATCGTTGGTAAATACTGAACCTGTATGGTTGTTTACAAAGTGCGCATGAGGGAAAAGCCTACGCAACTCTTTTACCCTCTCTTCTATCTGTTGCGTACTGAAACGTGTTAACAGTGTCTTATACTGAGAATTAAACTGTTTACTTCCAGACTCCATAGGTAGGTGAATCATATAGTGTTTTAATCTGTCAGCCAAATGGTTGGAAGTCATAGAGAGTTCTGATGGAGGGAAGATAGAAGGGGTTATCTTGATACCTGTGCGCATAATGGCATTCATCTGACTCTGTTTAGAAACATCATCAATGATGATAGCCAGTTTTGGTCTTTTATTATGAGTGGAGAGGACTATATTCCTAGAGGGTTTTGTCGCTTTTTTGACAGGAGGCTTAACTTTCTTTACGCTCTTTTTTACTTTAGGTGCAGGCTTTTTCAGAAGTTCTTTTGCAGGTCTTTTCAGATGTTTTTTTTGCTCCGTTACATGCTTACGCTCTTTGGCTTTTTTCACTTTTAACAAATCTTCCAAAAGTTGTTTGGTCGTATAATCCCCCTCTATCTCCCCACGTTCCATAGCAGAAGCTATCTCATCACTGTTCTTACCCAAATAAAAACCCACACCAACAAACATGAGCATCACAAGTAGTGAAAGAAAGAGTAAAATATTTCTCTTTCCATTCCCCTTCTTTTTACTTTTAGATTTTCTACGTTTAGGTGTTTTCTTTTTAGTAGCAGGCTTCTTTTTTATAGTTGTTTTAGATTTAGAAGTAGATTTCTTTTTTTTAGGTTGGACAGCCATATATTTCACTAATTTTAGATTTTAAATATTATAGCAAAGTGTCGCTTCGCAGAGTGAATAGTGAATAGTGAATAGTGAATAGTGAATAGTGAATAGTGAATAGTGAATTTTAATATAGATACATAGTAAAGTCAAACTAATTAAAAATTTGTTGCTTGATTTCAATCAGCTAAGAGTGCTAATATTTTTGTTGAGTTGTATTCAGGTTTGAGTGTTTGGGTAAAGGAGGCTACAAATTGTAGCTGACTGCACCCATCATTCAAAGATGGATGCAAATCGACGAAAAGATTAGTTCTCGTCCTGATTGACGATTTTGTTGGCTGAAATCCACGGCATCATCTCACGTAACTTATTACCAGTTTTAGTGATAAGTTTTTCTTTATCGTTGTTTCTTTCAGCGTTCATACGTGGGTATCCTGCTTGACCTTCTAAGATAAAGTCTTTAGCAAATCTACCATCTTGGATTTCAGTTAAGATGTCTCTCATCGCTTGTTTTGACTCAGCGTTGATAACTCTTTTTCCTGAAACATAGTCTCCATACTCAGCAGTGTTAGAGATAGAGTATCTCATGTCAGCGATTCCACCTTCGAACATAAGGTCAACGATGAGTTTAAGCTCATGAAGACATTCAAAGTATGCAAGCTCTGGTGCGTAACCTGCTTCTGTAAGTGTTTCAAAACCAGCTTGTACTAGAGACGCTGCTCCACCACAAAGTACTGCTTGCTCACCAAATAAATCAGTTTCAGTTTCGTCTTTGAATGTTGTTTCAATGATAGCTGTTCTACCACCACCGATAGCTGATGCATATGAAAGTGCAAGCTCTTTAGTAGTACCACTTGGGTTTTGACCAACAGCAATAAGATCTGGAATACCACCACCTCTTACAAACTCAGAACGTACAGTATGTCCTGGTGCTTTTGGAGCGATCATTGTTACGTTGATATCTTTTCTTGGGATAATTCTTCCATAGTGGATGTTAAACCCGTGACCAAATGCAATAGTAGCACCTTGTTTAAGGTTTGGCTCAATTTCGTTTTCATAAATCTCTTTTTGATTTTCATCAGGAAGAAGAATCATAATCACATCACCTTTAGCAGATGCTTCTGCTACTGTAAGTGTTTCAAAACCTTTAGCAATTGCTTTACTCCATGAAGACCCCTCTGGTCTAAGACCGATAACTACTTCAACACCAGAATCTCTAAGGTTTTCTGCGTGTGCGTGTCCTTGGCTTCCGAAACCGATCATTGCTACTGTTTTAGATTTGATGATATTGATATCACAATCTTTGTCATAATATACATTTAAAGTTGACATGTATTATCCTTACGTAATTTAATAAATTTGCGCGATTATACCGAAATAATACTTATTATCTTTACTTTTAGGCTGTTAACCTTTTATGATATAATAGATTTATATTAATTTAAGGAGAGAAGATTGATTGCATTTTTAAATGAAACTGTCTTATGGTGGCATTGGATCGTCTTTGGTATTGTACTGCTTATCATTGAGATGAGTACAGGTACATTCTTTATACTTGGTCTAGGTGTTGCAGCCATTGTTGTAGGGTTAGTCGATGCACTCTTGGGCACTTCTTTTACAGTAGAACTGAGTATGTGGATAATACTTTCGATTCTTGCCATCGCCGCATGGTTTAAGTGGTTTAGAGAGCCACCGGTGACTGACAGTGGGCAATCAAACTACCGCTTAGACACATTAGGTACAGTATTAGAAGAGATACACCCTCACGCAAGAGGTAAAGTCACTTTTGATTCACCGGTGCTTGGTAATACCTCATGGCATGCTACCTCTAAAGTTGACTTAGACAAAAACACACGTGTAAAAATAGTAGAAATCAACGGACAACTTATAGAAGTTGAACCAGTAAACTAAAAAGGAAGAGATATGGAAGCATTAAATATTGTTATTGTATTGGCTATTGGGGTTATCGTTACCCTTTATAAAGGTATTAACATCGTGCCACAAGGTGAAGAGTGGGTAGTGGAAAGACTTGGGAAATTTTCTCGTACTTTAAATCCTGGACTAAACCTTATCGTACCTTACATCGAAGCAGTACGTCAAAAGATTACTACAAGAGACATCATCTTAGACATCCCTCAACAAGAGGTTATCACCCGTGACAATGCTGTCATCCTTACCAATGCCGTGACATTCATACGCGTAACCAACCCTCGTGACGCACTCTATGGTATCGAAGACTTTAGACTTGCCATCCAACAACTTGTGATGACCACGTTACGTTCTATCTTAGGGGAGATGACACTCGATGAAGCACTTTCAAACCGTGAAAGCATTAAGACAAAACTCAAAGACTCCATCGTAGATGACGTAGCCGACTGGGGAGTCACTGTCAAATCTGTAGAGATACAAGACATTTCACCTTCTGCCTCTATGCAAGACTCCATGGAACGTCAAGCCGCAGCAGAACGTGAAAGACGTGCCATTGAAACCACCGCTGAAGGTAACAAAAATGCTGCCATTTTGGAAGCAGACGGTAAACTAGCTGCCGCAGAGCGTGAAGCCAAAGCACAAATAGTGCTAGCCAATGCCTCAGCCGAAGCCATTAGAATGATAAGTGACAACATCCAAGACAAAGAACTTCCTGCAATGTTCTTACTGGGAGACCGATACATCAACTCACTTGAAAAAATAAGTCAAAGTTCAAACTCTAAATTTGTCATCTATCCTGCTGATTTACAAGGGGCTATTAAAGGGATGTTGGGAAATGTGTTTAAGAAGTAGCAATGAAAATAGATGATTTATATTGGCACGATGGTAACTTAATTGACGTTCATCAAAAGTACAATAAGCAAGGTGATGCTACTATACTTTTGATAGTAGCATTATATAAAAATGTTCAATCTAAAAAACGAACTTTTTATAAAATCAAATGTATTACATCCAATAAAACAAAAATATTTTTAAATAATAAAGAACTAAAAGACAATTTTACTGCAGGGAATATAGATAAAGGTTACTTAAAGAACAATACACTGAATATCTATCTTTTCGGTGGTATCATTAAAATAAAATCAAATAAATTTAAAGTTTCCAAAGTGCACTCGTGACGAAGCTCCAGCTTCGTTATAACATATCGGCGGCTGATTTATATATCAATCCAATATACCCGATAAAAGTATCACAGCTGAATCTGTGATACTAAATAAATTATAGAAAGAAGGTAAAATATGAGTGGTTGTGGAGCTAGCTGTGTATTATTTATTTGGACTCTTTTTTTGTTACCAATAATCATGTCATTAATTTTTCTATTAATCAAAAAAAATAAACTTAAGTCTAAAGGCAGATATTTTTTAGTTAATACAGTGATAGGCTATGCAAGTATCATAGGATTTAATTTTTTAATAAGTTTTATAGTTAAAAATTTCATAGACTCATCTACTATCAATATGAATATCTTATCAATTGTCAGTACAATCTTACTCTTTGTACCACCAATTATATTTAGCTATCTATTAGCTAAAAAATTCACTTAAACTCCTACTTAGAAAAATGCTGATAGTCCTTCACCCCATGCCAATCACCACCCCATTTCCAACCATACTTTTTAAATATCTTGGTAGCTTTATCCTCTTTTAGTAATAGTGCCCAATTCTCAGGATGTATGTCTAGCGTATGTGCTCTGTTTCTATAGTTCAAAGAAGCCTTATGAGAGATACGTCCTGACTTTGATATATAGGGGTTTTCTATAGGATTAATGTCTATGGCTTTACCATAGGAATGTTTTGACCATTTTTTAGAACCTGTAGCATTACGACAATTAAAGGCAGAGGTATTGTCTGCTTCTATGGACTGCCAGTCGTTACCTTTATAGTCTGAGACGAGTTTCATTTTATGTATAGGGTAGCCTATGTTGCAGAGTTCATGGAAGATATCTACTACCTCATCTGCCACCTCTTTATGGACTATCATCTCACCCAACTTTGTTTCACCCTCAAAGTTTAGATACTTTATACGTAAATAGCGTAAATCTTGCAACCCTACAGGACACCCTTTATGCCAAGAATTACCTTGTATCATCCGTTCTTTTAGTGTAGGGGTGATAGGTGTGATACTTGTAGCCATAAGAAAAACAGTCAAAAAGAGACTTAAGGTCAATAGTTTTTTTATATACATACATTTATTATAACATAGTGCGTGATTTACCTTCTGTTTGCACCCGTATGGTAGAGTAAAATAAAAACAAAGGACACAATTATTATGGAACAATTCAAAACCTATGCCCTTATGACAGGGCTTACCCTACTTTTCATCTGGTTTGGTGGGATGATAGCTGGTCAGACGGGGATGGTTATCGCATTTTTAGCAGCAGCAGGGATGAACTTTTATGCCTACTATTACAGTGACCAAGCCGTGCTCAAACACTACAATGCCATACCTGTTGACCACAACTCAGCTTCTGGACTTTACAACATTGTATTACGTCTTACACAAAATGCTGGACTACCTATGCCCGCACTTTACATCATACCAGAACAACAGCCCAATGCCTTTGCCACAGGACGAAACTATGAACATGCAGCAGTTGCTGTAACACAAGGGCTTTTAGACCTTATGACAGAACAGGAAGTCGAAGCAGTTATCGCCCATGAACTCAGCCATGTAAAACATTATGATATGCTCATAGGTACCGTGACAGCATCTATCGCTGGAGCCATCGCTATGCTTGCGAACTTTGGTATGTTTTTTGGTGGAGGCGATAGAGACAGACCTAACCTCTTTGTTACCCTTGCACTCATGTTCATCATGCCTATGGCTGCGACTATCATCCAAATGACAGTCAGCCGTAACCGTGAGTTCATGGCAGATGAAGGTTCAGCAAAAATGACCGGGCATCCAGAATGGTTGCAGTCTGCCTTAGCCAAGCTAGATAACTATGCACAAGGTACTGTGTTACCAGAAGCAGACCCACAAACAGCCCATATGTTTATCATTAACCCATTTTCAGGAAAAGACATGTCACTAAGCCAACTCTTTGCTACACATCCGAGTACGGAAGCTCGTATAGAAAGATTAGAGGCATTAAAACACTAATCTGCTATAATCTTTTTATGAAAAAAACACTATTCACTATTCACTATTCACTATTCACTTCTAAAGCCCAAGGCTTTAGAATATGAATGCCTTTGCGATACAACTTACCAACGGATGTTTGGTTTCAGACATTGAACAAGAAGATAAAAACACCTTCCAATTCCTACAAAACTCTGGTGCAGTAGAAGAAGTCGAAGGTTTGTGGAAACTTCACTCACTCTACCGTGCAGGCAGACTCTATGTGGGCAAAGACGGCAGAGGTTATGTAGAAGCCGCCTTTAAAGAACAAAAAGACCTCCTCGTAGAACCAGACCATTTAGGCGATGCCAAACATGGAGATGAAGTCGTGGTCAAACGTATCATCGCCAGACGTGGACGAGCCAGTGGTAAGGTAGTCACGGTCATAGACAAAGCACATCTCTTTACCATCGCTTACACACACCGTGATGAACAAGGAAACTTCAGCATTTTAAACATTCGTACCGGAGAACCTACACATGCAGTCATGGAAGGCATGGACTTAAAAGCCTTTAAACTAGGAACTGTACTAAAAGTAGACATAGATGATGACAAAGTTTTAGAAGTCTTCGGACACTTGGGTGATGCCAGAGTCGATGAGAAAATCTCTCTCGCACTCTACCACAGAGAAGATGCCTTCCCTCCCGAATGTGTCACAGAGGCACTAGAAGTAGAACAAGAGGTCGATAGAAACGAACACCCTGAGCGTGTAGACCTTACACACTTGGACTTTTGTACCATTGACCCTGTGACTGCCAAAGATTTCGATGATGCTATCTACTTTGATATGCAAGCCCATACACTTTATGTTGCCATCGCCGATGTAAGTCACTACGTACCCTACTTTACTGCCATAGATGTAGAGGCTAAAAAACGTGGCTTCACCACCTACTTGCCACACAAGTCTTTCCCTATGCTTCCACGTGAACTGAGTGAAAATATCTGTTCTCTCAAACCAAAAGTAGATAGACTTGCCTTTGTAGCCAAGATAGAACTTGACAGAAATACGCTAAAACCACTAAAAGAAGAGTTCTTTGAAGCCATTATCCACTCAAAGCACCGTTTTAACTATGATGACATAGACAAAATCATAGACAACAACGCAAGCGAAGTCACAGGTAAAGTAAAAGAGATACTCACTTACTTGATGCCACTCTATGACATAACCAAAAGGCTACGAAAAGAGCGTCTTAAAGATGGTTTTGACTTTAGAAGTGAAGAGACGAAACTCAGCATAGATGCAGACCACTTACTCAAAGAGACAAGCATAGAAACAGGCACTCCTTCGCACTCTCTCATAGAAGAGTGTATGCTCTTAGCCAACCAAGCATCTGCGAAACGTTTTGAGGGAGATGGAGACAGTATTTTCCGTATCCATGAGCCTCCACAACTCTCACGCATAGAGCAACTGCTTACAGAGCTAGCAGCCATAGGACTCTACGTGCAAGAGTATGAGGACAGTCCTTCACTGATACGTGCTATACAGAAAGAGGCAGACAAAATGGGCTTAGCCTCAGAGGTCGATGCCATGGTCATCAAGTCACTACGACAAGCCTCTTACTCTGCACATAATGTCGGACACTTTGGACTAGGCTTTAGCCACTACAGCCACTTTACCTCACCGATACGTAGATACTCTGACCTCATACTGCACAGACTCATTAAAACACAACTACGTGAAGATGAAGAAGAGGCAAGTTACCTGCTTAGAAACATAGAACCTCTCTGTGCAAGAGTCTCAGAACTTGAGCGTGAAGCTACTAAGTGTGAATGGGACTTTAGAGACCGCAAATTTGCACGCTGGGCAGAGCAACACTTAGACGAAATCTTTGAAGCAGAAGTGATAGAAGCAGGCGAAGCTGCAAAGGCCGTACTGTTAGGTGACATCAAAGGGATCACTGTCAATCTCCATGGTGACAATGTTATGCTTTTTGATAAAATACGTGTCAAGATAAGCGAAGTGAACATCGCCCAAGCGGTGATTATGACTGAGCTTGTAGAGAAGTTGAGTAAAGAAGAGATGGAGTTGTAATGTACCAAAGAGAATTTGATCAACGCCTACGCCAATCACTCCCAAAAGCCGTTCTATTTTATGGTGAAAATGACTATATGGTGGACCATTACATTGATAGTTACATTAAACAACTTGATGCCAAAGACTCTATGCTTTCACTCTACCATGATGAGTGGAATTTTGAACAGGCAAAAAACTTTTTGTCTCAAACCTCACTCTTTGGGGGAACGAATCTTGTAGTGGTCAAACATGAGAAGAAGATACCAAAAAAAGAGCTCGATATACTCGTAGAACTTGCAAACAAAAATCCTGATAATTATTTTCTTTATGGCTATGCAGGAGCAGCTAAAGATGCCCGCTCTATGCAGGCTGCGTTTACAGATAAAAAAGGTGGGGTATGGGTACGGTTTTTTGAGCCTAACATTCGAGATGGCATCGCTGTACTTCAGCAAAAAGCTCAACAAATACAGCTAGACATTGACCACTATGCCCTGCAACACCTCATGCTCGTACTCAACAACAACCTCTCACTCTGTGCCAATGAGCTGGATAAACTAGCCATACTTGGCACCAAAGTCACCGGCAAAGACATAGACAGACTTGTCTACTCAACCGCACCACTGGCAACAGAACAGTTACTCATAGACCTTTTTAATAAAAAACCGATTACTGACACTATTACCAAACTGCTAGACATTGGTGAGGATGAAGCCTCTCTTTTACGTTCTACGCAATATTTCGTGAATCAAATTTTCCTTTTTCATGCCTACATCAAACTTAATGGTCATGTGGATTCTGCTGCCATACTCGGATACAAACTTCCTAAGCCCATAGAAGAACAAAAAGCACAGCTTGCATTGCGTGTGAAGTCTGCCTCTTTGCTGAAAATTTACGAACATTTGTTGGAGAGTGAATTGGCTATCAAAAAGGCTCCTAGCACGCAAAAAGAGGTCTTGCTTTACAGTATGTTGATTAAACTTCAAGGGTACTTGTAGGTTAATAAAATACTAAGGTCATTTAGATATAATTACCGTTCCAAAATTCTTGCTCATTTTTGGACGGATATTCAATGTTATCCGCATTTTTAATGGGCTATTAAACCAAAAGGAAACATTATGACATGTTACGAAACACTGTTTGTAGTTAAACCTACACTTACAGACGAAGAGACTGCAGCACAGATTGCAAAAATCAAAGAAATCGTTGCTAACAACGGTGGTGAACTTCTTGCTACTAACGATATGGGTATGAGAAAACTTGCTTACCAAGTAGAGAAAAATGACAGAGGTTACTACACTGTTCTTCTTTATAAAGCTGAAGGTACACTTATCCAAGAGCTTGAAAGACTTCTTAAAATTAACGAAGACGTTATCAAGTTTTTAACTGTTAAATATGTTAAGCAAAAAGAGCTTGCACAATTTAACAAACTTGTAGAAGCAGCAAACAAAAAAGCTGAACCAGTAGCTGAAACTGCACCCGTAGCTGAGACTGCACCCGTTGCAGAAGAAACTGCACCAGCAGCTGAATCAACAGAAGCGTAATTAAAAGCACTTAACAGGAGCAACCTTATGTACAACAAGATAATTTTAGCAGGAAACCTAACCAGAGATATTGAGATTAGATATACACAAAGTGGAGCTGCCATTGGTAATACTGCCATCGCAACATCACGTAAATTTAAATCTCAAACCGGTGAGCAGAAAGAAGAAGTTCTTTTTGTTGACATTACATTCTTTGGTAGAACTGCTGAGATTGCCAACCAGTACTTACGTAAAGGTAGCAAAGTTTTAGTAGACGGAAGATTGAAGTTAGACCAGTGGACAGCACAAGACGGAAGTAAAAGAAGCAAGCACTCAGTGACTGTGGAAAGCCTCCAAATGCTAGGAAGCAAAGATGAAGCAGCCCCTATGGGTGGTAACGGTTACAGCCAGCAAGGAGGTTCTTCTTACGAAGCACCTGCACAGCAACAAAACAGCTATAGCCAACCTGCACCATCTGCTCCAGCAGCAGCGCCACAACCAACGTCAAACATTCCAGAAATTGACATCAATGAAGATGAAATACCATTTTAGGAGAACACCATGGCAGAAAGAAGAAAATTCAAAAAAAGATTTTGTAAATATTGTGAGCAGAAAGTTGATTTTATCGACTATAAAGACTTAGCTAGTCTTAAATTTTCACTTAGTGAAAGATTTAAAATTATGCCAAGAAGACTTACAGGTAACTGTAAACGTCACCAAGAGCTAGTAACTGTAGCTATCAAAAGAGCTAGACAAACAGCACTTATTCCGTATATCGTAGATAGAAAGAATGTTGTAGAAAACCCTTTTGAGAATGTAAGATAATTATCTTATTGGTGCGATGGCACACCCCAAGGGTATTTCCGTTGGGCATCGCACCACCCTACAATTTTGGTCGATATAGAATCGACCCCTACACCTTTTTTAATACCACAAACGTTTTATCAGATTCCTCTAACTCATATAAATTAACCTCATCACTTACAAGCAATTCTAACTTAGAATACTTTACCAAATCATCTACTGTATGATAATACTGACGTATGGTCTCTTGTGATTTTTTATAACATGCATTCTCTTTTTCAAAGAGTGTAAACTCAGAGATATACTCACCCTCTTCATAGTCACTATCGACTGTTAAAAAACGTTCTTCATCATCAACAATAAACGACCCTACAGCTACATTTTCAAAACCATAGAGTGTATTGATGTCACAAAGAAAAATACCACCATCATTAAGATGTTCATATACACAGATGAAAAAACTTTCTAAAGCTTGAGGTGTAAGGTAATTCAGCATATCAAACACTGCTGTAATCACATCATATTTACCCTCTAAATTACAAAGGTCAACACACTGGGCATCTAAACCCATTTCAACAGTTTTAGATACCATGACAGGGCTTAAATCAATACCTTTGACTTGTGGTATATCTAATGCTTGTTGCATCTGTATGAGAAAGTCTCCAGAGCCACAACCAACATCTAACAATGTATCAAAATCAATTGTATTTAAAAAAAGAAGATAGTGGGCATAGAGACGAGGGGCTGCCTCTTTTACGCCTAGTAAGTCCTCTACTTTGGCGTAGAGGTCAAGAGAGTTGGAACTGTTAGGCATTTCTTTCTACAACTGTTTTGATTTTTTCATATAAAGAGAGTATCTCTTCTTTTTTAGCATAAAAACTGTTTTTATTTGAGATAAGATGTGCCGAAGAGTCCATAATGTCTTCAGCTACTTTAAGCCCATTTTCTCTCATGGTAGAACCAGTCTCTACGATGTCTACAATGGCATCTGCAAGTCCAACAAGTGGCGCAAGCTCTATAGAACCGTAAAGTTTTACCACTTCTACACCTACTGCCTTTTTAGCAAAGTAGTTTTTAGTGATGTTTACCATTTTCGTAGCTACTTTGATATTAGGACGTGACCAGTCAAGCTCATCTTCATTTTTGATACCAATGGCAACTTTACACTTGCCCAATTGCATATCAAGCAGTTGAATGATGTCTAACTCTTTTTCAGTAATGACATCTAGTCCAACCACACCAATATCCGCTGCACCATGTTCTACATACGTTGGTACATCCTGGTTACGTACATTTAAAAAACGAAACTCACCCATATCAAGTATGAGTTCTCTACCTTCAAACCTAAATTCTCCACCAAATATCTCTGCAAATATCTCTAGGGTCTGTTCTGCGATTCTTCCTTTTGGAAGGGCTACTGTTAACATATTTTCTTATCCTTAATGGCTTTTTGTATACCTTGAAAAACCAGTGTTTCATCATAGAGTGCATTATCAAAATAGCTTGATAAAAACTTTCCATCTCCACCTGTAAAGTAGAGTGTTTTTCCCTTACTATGTTTCTCTATGAGTGCTTTTATAGACGCGATTATACCATAGCTTATCTGCTCTTTTGTTGTAGTAGGCAGTTCTTCAAGCTTGAGTGCAATGTCAAGTGAGATATCCAACACTGGAGAGATAGATTTATAACTCTGCAGATATGCCTTTAACCCAGGCAAGATAAACCCACCCATATACTTTCCTGCTTCTACTACATCTACATTAATCGCTGAGCCTGCATCTACAAAGATGCCATTTTTATGACTAAGACATAAGGCTTTTCTATCTACACCCATTGTCTCATACTCCCCTTCTATACCCATAGAAGAAGAGATATTCTTCCAACTTTTGATATGTTCTATCTTCTCTCCAAGTGTATGTTTCACAGAGATATAACACATCTCTTTATTGGCATATTTTTCTATAGCATTGTCATAGCTAAGATGCTCCACCTCTTTACCATTATAAATGTGAAAATGTGTATTACCAATATCAGCTAGCAACATGCCAAACCTTCCAAGCATTCTCTTCAAGTAGCGCTTTTGCTTTGGAACATAAAGGCGCTTTTATCCAGATATATTTCTTTGTAATTTTTGTTTTTTTATAAGCTTCCATTTTTTCATGTAGTTGCATAAGTTCTTCCACTTCTTTACGTAAAACACGACTTTTTTTACTAAGCTTAATCATCATGCAGTAATAACTTTTTAAATCCACCCCAACATAGAGTGATACTTTTTTACGTGAACCCAAAGTCTTAGGTGCAATCTCTTCCAAAGATTTACAAATGATATTTTTACCATTCATTTTTTCAACTATCTCTTTCATGAGACTCCTTTTAGTGGATGATAACTGTTCATAGTATCTGCCAAGTTTTGTTTCTGTATATGTGTATAAATTTGTGTAGTCTCAAGTGAGGCATGTCCTAACAACTCCTGTACGACACGCAAATCTGCCCCACCTATGATGAGAGAAGAGGCAAAGGAGTGGCGTAAGACATGGGGTGAGACTCCCAAATATTTCTTCACTATTTTATATGCCGAGATACGACTCAGTTGCTCACCTCTATAGTTGAGCCAAAGATAAGGGCTTGACATAGACTGCTCCGAGAGATAACGATCCAGTGCCTGCGTTGCTACAGGTGCAAGTGGTACCACGCGTTCTTTCTCACCTTTGGCAAAACGAATCTTGAGCCACCCCTCTACGATGTCAGCACGCTGTACTGAGAGTGCCTCTGATATACGACAACCACTAGCATATAAAAAAAGTATCAATGCATAATCACGTAACCCCATAAGGTTACTTCTGTCTATCAGATTGAGCCCATCAAGTATCTCTTCATTGCTCACATATTTGGGAAGGTTTTTAGGGACTTTTGCCATAGGGATTTTTATCTTCTCATGTCTAAAGTCCTGCTTGTGACAGAAGGCGAAAAAAGCATTAATCGAAGAGAGTTTTCGGTTGAGGGTACGTTTATTTTCAAAACCAGCTAAAAACCCTAAAACATCTGTTGTGTCTAGTTTAGTAAGTGTTTTTTGGGTTTTTTCTTCTAGCTGGGTAAGGTCAGAAAGATAAGAAGATATAGTAAGCGTATCGAGTGCCTTAGTGACACTCAGATACTCTTCAAAAGCAGTAAGTAGGTTACTTTTATTATTCATAACCTAATTTGGAAAGCTCAATCACTTTACCATCTTTATAAAGCTTAGTACCGCTAATAAATGCTGGCTCATCCACTACGCCAACATCATATACTTTAGACTTCGTCAACGTACTGTTAAGTACGATGAGTGAGCCTTGTTGATCAAGTGCGTATACTTTTCCATTAAATGCTGTAGCTACTGCATAGTGTGCGAATTTAAATTTAGAGGTAGCAACTACTTCTAACTGATTATTTAAAGCTAAAATCTTACCTTCTTTTGTAAAGAGATAAATCTTTCTACCATCTATGGCTACTTCAGAAATGTTGGCTTTATATTCTAACTTTCCAGCATTTCCAAGTGTAATCAATCTTTTTGGTGTTGCTGCAACCATGGTGTTACCCATACGAGAGAGATAAATCACATTATTAAATGCTGGCTCACTTGAGATATAAACCACCTTTGCATTTTCAGTATCATTGATATTGACAATAATCAATTTACCATCAAGCATTGGCATAACAACAAGGTTTTCGATAAACATTGGACTTGCTGCTCTGGTATCGATGGCGAAGGTTCTCTCAGAGCGACTCTCAACAATCTTTCTGTTTGCACCCATCTCATAAATACCAAATGTATTGTTGTTCAAAATGTATGCGATGATACCATTTTTAATAGATGCAGCAACGACAGGAATATGTAGAGAAACTGCTCGCTGCGTTTCGCCTGTTTTTTTATTGATAATTTTTAAAATACCTTCTGCATTGGCGGCAAGAACATAACGCTTGCTTTCATTTAAAAATCTATATCCCTCTCCCAAATCAATCGCATTGATACCTGATTTACCAAGGTAATGACCATTATTTAGCGTTCCACCATCACGTGAAAGATCTATAAGTTCTCCACCAAATGATTTTGAAGCAGATGAAGCAGAAAAAGTTGTTTCTGGTTCAAAATATTTCTTTGAACTACATCCTGAGAACAGAAGTGCTAACGTTGTAAATGCTATAAGTAATAACTGCTTCATCTAGTTTGCCTTAATAAGTGAGTGTTTTAAAAATCCTGTTATTACTGCCAATGGAGAACGCTCATCGATGAGTTCAAGTTTTGCTTTTGCTGTTTTTGTATCTCCTGCACCTATTGCCAAGTATGCTTCTTCAAACAATGCCATCTCTTTGTAGAGTGCAGAATCTACAGGTTTTTTAGTTAGTACGCCTGCAGTATATTTACTTGCATCTGAAAGTACACTATTTTTACTCGTAGCCAATCTTGCTAATGTTTTTGCATCATGATTTTTAGCAGCCTGTGCATAGAAAAAAAGTTCTAAAAGTGCAGGATTATTTTCTTCAAGTGTTTTAAATGCTGCTTTATCTGTAGGTTTTTCCTGTAAAACCAAAAATGCTTCATTTGCTTTAGCTAGTTGTGATGCATGTACAGATTCTTGCACAGCACGACCACCAAAATATAAAACCAATGCAGCTACTATCACCCATAGTTTTAATTTATGTTTTTTATACAGTGTCTCTAATTTAAATGCACTTTCCAGTACTTTCTCGTCACTACTTAATTCTCGTTTCACATCTGCAATATCCACAGCATTCTCCTAAAACAGTTTATTGGATATATTATACCCTTTGGAGTTAAAAATTAGCTACAACTCAACAACGGTAATACCCAAATTTCCAGGCATTCTATAAAACTTAGCAATCTTAGGATGTTTTTTCAAATATTCACTCACTAGCTTAGACAAGACCCCTCCACCTGTACCATGAATAATTTGCACTTCAGAAAGATTATTTACCAAGGCATCAGAAAGAAATTTATCTACCGTATCTATAGCTTCATCGGCATACATACCGAGTAATTTCACAGAGACCGAAGCACCAGATTTTTCTACATTTACATCTACTTTTGGTTTTCGTGGTTTTGGTTTGAGTTTTACTTGTGGGGTATCACCTCGACGTTTAAGTTGAGAAAGTGGTACACGCATCTTTAAGCCATCTACAATGATAGTCGCGTCTTTTCCACGCAAGGAAACAAGCTCACCTTTATGAGAACGGTACTTCACTTTATCACCCTCTTTTAAAGGTGCTTCATCTACATTTGCCAACTCTTTTTGCTTGAAGTCTTTACGTTGGTGTGCCACGTTAAGCAGTCGCCTACCCTCTGTTGACTCTTTTACTTTAAGCGCTTCGCGTGCCTTCTTTGTTGCTGCATTATAACGGTTTTCAAGTGTGGCTATGGCTTTTCTGTGTTGCTCTTGGAGTTTAAACTCATCCTCTTCCAACTTAACTTTTTTCGCTTCTACCGCCTTTAGTTCTTCATCTATCTTTACTATCTTCATACGCATTTCACGCTCAAGTGAGGTAGACTTTTCTATGAGTTCATTGAGGTTGTCTTTGTCTTCACCATACACTCTCTTTGCCTGCTTTACTATGCCTATAGGTACGCCATAACGCTCTGCTGTTTCAAAGGCATATGACTTACCAATGCTTCCTTGCAAGAAAGTATAGGTAGGTAAACGACGTTCTTCATCGTACAGTGCAGCGATGAGCTCTACCTCATCATCACTTGCCATAAGTGATGCCAAGCGTTTATGGTGTGTGGTGACAATGAAGCTAATGCCTTTTTTACGAAGTTCATCGAGCATCACCCTAAAGAGACTTGCTGCTTCATCGGAGTCTGTACCCAGTTCTATCTCATCTACACCTACAATGGCATCTTCTTTGTGAAAGAGTTTAGCAAACTCCTGCATACGTCCTGCAAAGGTAGAGATGTCATTTTTTACGGACTGAGGGTCGTCTATAACAGCTTCTATGCTCTTGTAGTGTCCCACTTCTGTCTTTGTCACATCACACTTAAAAGGCAAAAGATACTTAGACATATACACAGCACTGAGCATAGACTTGAGTAACATTGTTTTACCCCCGGCATTTACACCGGTCACAAGCATAATCTGCTTGTTAAAGTCCATACTCACTGGCACTGGTTTTTCTATGGCAGGGTGTGCAAAATCTGAAAGTTTTATGCGTTTGGACTTCGAAGGTAAAACAAACTCATACTCTTTAGCCCTCGCAAAACTCACCCTAGCCTGATAGTGATCAAATCGCTCATACTCTTTATTGATAAAAGCTAAAAATCGCTCCCACTTAAAAAACACTGCCGATATCTCTTTACAGTAACGGTAAATAATCTCTTCTTTACTCGAAACCAAAGCCGACTCTTTCTCTTTTAAGTGAGAGATACTCTGAGGCAAGATATAAAAGAATCCTCCAGGACTTCGTGCCACGACTGTAGCTTTTATGGCGTTATTAAATCCACCACGTACAAGCAAAGTCTCTTCCCCACCATTAAAGTGCACTTGTGTGTCTACCAGATAGTCTCTAAGCCTAGAGGAGTGTGCCAGTTTATAGAGGGTGTCTTTAATGTCACGTCTATTTTGTTTGAGGGCACGTTCAAGTTTGTGAAGTTCAGGGTCACGCGCAGGGTTAATATCTCCTTCTTCCGTAAAATACCCTATAATCTTCACAATCTCTTCTGGTATATCTATACCCTGTATCCATGAGATAAGTGGCTCAGTAAACCCCACAGAAGAAAGCTTGTTAAAGTAAGAAAACATGGTGACAAAAGCATAAATCTCATCTAGGCTCAATATAGCTTGCTTTTTAATACGTGCAAGTTCCTTATCTAGATTAGGAACAGGAGATGGTACAGGAAACTGTACTTTACTAAGTGCTTTAATGTAACGATAGTGCTGATTGATGTCACCCATCATAGCCACAGGTTTTTGCCTGGCTAAAAAAGTCTGAAACTGCTTAATATAGCCATCAAGGTCAAGTTTTTGGATAATAGATTTTTCATTTGTTTGTTGTATTGACACCAAAAATTTCCTCTTTAATATGATTATACGAATTATACTATAATACTTTCAACATAAGGAAGTCTATGAAATATATACTCACTATCCTAGTAATTATACTCATACTCTTTTCACTTTCACAAAAGGAAAGCAATATTCAATCCCTAAGCCCAAAAGACACAATCTTAGCCTTTGGAGACTCACTCACTTACGGTTACAATACTAAACCTACAGAGAGTTATCCTGCTCTATTGAAGCAGCTTACAGGTTATAAAATTATCAATGAAGGCGTACTTGGAAATACTTCAGTAGATGGGGTAAAACGTTTAGCACCTCTACTAGAAGACAGTAACATAAAACTGATGATACTCTGTTTTGGTGGCAATGACATCATTCAGGGACTATCAAAAGAGAAATTAAAAAACAATCTCAAAACCATGATACAACTAGCAAAAGAAAAAAATATCAAAGTACTTCTTATCTCTGTACCTTATTTAAACATCTTTGGGCTTTCAGATATGCAACTTTATGAAGAGGTAACAGAGGAAGAGAATGTAGCACTACTTTCAGGGATGCTTGCAGAAATACTTGAACAGCCAGCACTTAAAAGTGATCAGATACATCCCAATGCTTTGGGGTATAAAATCATGGCTGAGAAAATTTACAAGAAGTTAAAGGAAGAAGGCTTCATCAAGTAAAACTATGCCTCACCACGTATTTGGTAAGTAATATCCCCTGCACCAAAGGCAGTTACTAGTCCCTCAGAATACTCACGTATCACAGAACCATCACGCATCACTTTCACAATACTATCTTCTTTGGTAACAGCATCGGCCATAAGTAGTTTATAGCGGGAAAATGCACCTTTTAGATCTATATCTACTTCCAACTCACCTGCCGACCAAATAGGGAGGATGACTAATTCATCTACCCCATCAAAACACTCAACAAATGCTTGTAGGTTGTCCATCGTTCTTGAGTATTTATGTGGTTGCCAAATAACATTGAGTGTATTGAACTCACGCAATGTTTTATAGGCTTGCAGAGACTCCATAGTGACCTTTATCTCTGTAGGGTGGTGACCATAGTCATCTATGACCACACAGTTTTCTTTGTTTTGTACAATGTCAAAACGTTTTTTGATGCCTTTGTAGTTGAGAAGATTTGTACGTATTGCTTCTAACACTTCACCCAACTCTAATGCAGCAAGTATGGCAAGAGCAGCATCAAGTGCTATATGATTACCAAAACCGAAGACTTCAAAGGTACCCAAATCTAAAAGCTCAAATCGTGTATGGGGCTCACCATTGACCAATACAAATTCTATATTTTTGATATCTTTACTCGGATAAAGTTTAATACTCTCCATGTCAAGTGAAGAAAGAAAGTCATCTTCAGCATTAATAACACGTACTTTTGCAAGTTTCAAAAAGTTTCTGTAAGCATTGTAAAAACGCTCTTCATCATATTCGTAGTACTCCATATGCTCAGGCTCTACGTTGGTAACGATGGCTAAGTATGGATTGGAGTTTAGAAAACTCTCATCACTCTCATCTGCTTCAAACACCACTTTATTGTTCGGGTAGTTACGTACATTTGAGCCAAATTCTTTAGAAATAGCACCGATGAGTGCATTGGTCTCTGGGATGATAGAAGCCAGCATGGCTGATGTCGTACTCTTACCATGTGCACCACCCACTGCATACACTTCTTTTTCGCCAAGTATAGATACAAGTGACTCTTTACGAGAAAGAAGTTCTATGCCAAGTTCTTTGGCTCTTTGGTACTCTGGATTATTAGGACGCACCGCTGCTGAGTAGATGACTCTATCTACACCCTCGACTGCATCGGCATGATGGGGGATAGTGATTTTAGCATCAAAATTAGTCGCTAAGTCATTGGTGATTTCTGTCTGTTTGATGTCAGAACCAGATATTTTATGCCCATCATTTACGAGAAATTTAGCCAATGCAGAGAGTCCAATACCCCCTATCCCTATAAAATGTATTTTCACTTATTTATCCTTTGAATCTTCCAATACTTTCAACTCTTCTTTACCCTGCTTTACCTGTTTAGCAAACATCGTAAGCAAAATATCTATAGGCTGAGAAAATGTTTGAATAAAAAATGCCAAAGGATCATTTTCATTCACTCCTTCTACATCAACAAGATTTTCTATAAAGTCTTCAAAAGAATGTCCCGCCATAACTGCTGCAGCATGTATCATCATCGCATCTTTTAAATCAGCATTGTCTATGGTGTAGTTGAGTACTAAAAATATCTCTTTTGCACCCTTTTTGTCATTTTCACTGTAACGCTGTATACCATGCTCATAGATGGCACGTGCAGTTGCCAAATCTTCAGCATCATTCACATCAAAGTTTTGAGAGTCAGTGAGTTTTTGTGCGAGTCTATCAAAAGCATTGTTTACAATGAACGTAAAGATTTCATTGATCTCATCTTCGGGTGCTTCTATGATAAGTTGTGCATCTAAAAGTTGATACCCTTTTGCAATGCTTTGCTCTGCTTTGCACTCTTCTTCCAATCTTTTAATATTAGCTAAAAATTCAGGGTCTTTTTTCAATTCTTCTACGTGTATTTCTGGGCTTTGCATTAGTTGTTCTCCAAACATTCTTTTCTGGCACTAAATGCCGATACCACCGTCGCTAAAGCGTAAGTGTGGTGACTTCTATTTTTCCAAGCAACGCGCTATGCGTTGCAATGCCTCTTTTGTTTTATCTGCTTCATAGACAAGGGCAAGTCTTACGTAACCTTGTCCTTCACCTTCACGTCCCAAGTAAGAACCAGGGATGACTTTGAGATTATACTCTTTGTAGAGTTTTATAGTAAAGGCTATCTCATCACCTACTTTTAGCCAAATGTAAAAAGTAGCCTCAGGGGCATCCACATTTAGCACTTCTTTTGCAACTTCAAAGTTCTTTTTGTATTTGTCTCTAAACACAGCCACATGCGCTTGGTCTGCCCATGCTACTGCAGCTGCGTGTTGCAGAGGAAGAGGTGAAGCACAGCCAACATAAGTGCGATACACCATGTAGTCTTTCAATATCTTCGCATCACCAGCAATAAACCCTGAACGTAAACCTGGTGCGGATGAACGTTTCGATACAGAGTTGATGACCAAGATATTTTTAAACTCTGTATTACCTACTTCTATACTGGCATTGAGTAGTGAAGGAAGAGGCTCATTCAAATACAGGTCAGCATAACACTCATCATTTAAAAGTACAAAATCATGCTTGAGTGCAAGTTTAACCCATTTTTTCAAATCATCCATAAGCATCACTGAAGATGTTGGATTATTCGGAGAATTAAGTATCACGAAGTCTGCTCTACTTAGTGCCTCTTCATCTACTTCTGGTTGAAAGTGATTCTTCTCATTCAAGTTAAGATAGATTACCTCTGCTCTACAGGCTTTGGCTGCTCCCTCATAGATTTGATAAAAAGGATTAGGAAAAACCATCACGGGGTCTTTTACATCGTGGAGTAAAAATTGAGGAAAGTTAAAAAGGACTTCTCGTGTTCCAAATGTTGGAATAATTTGATTATTGTCTAGAGTTAAACCAAAGCGCTCTTTATTGTACTTTAGCATCGCTTCACGAAGTACTGCTTCGCCTGCTGTTTTAGGATATTTGTTTAACAGTGGAGCATATGTGTTCAATGCATCGAGTATAAACTGTGGTGTAGCAAACTGCGGCTCACCTATGGTTAAAGAGAGAGGCGTGTACGCACTGTTCGGGCTGATATCTTGCAGTAAGGTATTGAGTTTCTCAAAAGGGTATGTTTCGAAGTTCATAGTTGCCCTAATTTTTTAGGAATTATAGCGAATTTGGGGTAAATTATTATTGTTTACTGATAAAAGCACTTTTATTTAGTTTCTGTTTTACTTTCACTAAAATCCTTCGTGCTGTTGATTCTTTTTTATAGGGTCCTATCAGCACCTTATATATCCTACTCTTCTTCACTGTATAAGGTAACCCTAGTCTGCTTATCTTTTTTGTGTATGCTTTACTGGGTTTTAACTTAAATGAGCCTACTTGTACATAGTAGTATTGTCTCTTAGCTACTTTAACATGACTTTTTTGTTTTACTGTTTTATGTTTGACTGACTTATGTATTTTTTTATGCTTGTTTGCAACAATCAGTTTTGTCTTTGATCTAGGTGAAGGTTTTGCAGCACCCTGAACGAGCCATTTTATAATCTCATTTTGAAGTTTCGCTCCACGGTATTTTGCTTTTGTACTGTTGACTAAAATAACAACTGTGTATCGTTTACCCGCTCTATTTTTTACATACCCTGCTATGTTTTTCACCCGTCTTAGTGTACCTGTTTTCATCCATGCTCTGTTACGTACTACTGTCCCTCTAAAACGTCGTTTGATGGTACCATCTACACCTGCTATAGAGAGAGTATTCATCCAACGTTGTCCATATCGATTATAGGCATTGTCTAACATACTTGCAAGTAGATGTGCATTAAGCTTGGCAACACGTGAGAGACCGCATCCATTATCGATACGAAGTACTCCTGTACCTAAAGCACCTTTAGAAGAGAGTATTTTTATGACTGCATCTCTACTTTTTTGTAACGTTGCAGGTGCCCCATAAACCTTGGCACCTAAAAGTAAAAATATATGTCTTGCATAAAGATTATTTGATTTTTTTGCCGTTTTAGAGATGATTTTCTCTAGTGAATCAGAATAATAGGTAAAAAGCTCTGTAGCATCTGCAGGTATCTTTCTTAATTTTAATCTCCCTGAAACAGAGATACCTTCTTGTTTCAAGCTATCTTTCAGCGCATAGTAAAAAGATTTGTAAGGCTTCGTAAGCACTTTACATACATTTCTTTTCCCACAGTGTTTTGAGATTTTACCTTTGAGGATAACTGTAGGCATAACATCACTTTTATCTACTTTCACCCCTGGCCAAGAGTAACGCCCTCGACAAGGTTTGTTGACACGTTGAAGTCGGTTGATGATTTTGTAACTCCCATCAGCATGTTTTTTATAGACGCTATTTTTTTTCGGTTCAACACATACTGTAATAACACGTTCATTAAACATCATAGCATCAGGCATAGCATTGTAAGCACTGTAAGGGTGTTCATCAAATCCTGAACTGTCTCTGTTTCCTACTTTAAAATAGCTTCTATCTATGACAATATCACCCTGAATTTTGCGAATACCCTCTGCTTTTATGTAGGAGATGATTTTCTCAAGATCTTCCCCATTGAGTGTAGGATCGCCAAAACCTTTGATAAGTAAATCCCCACGCAAGACACCATGACTTAACGTACCGGTCGTATAAAACTTAGTCTGCCAACGATAATTAAATCCTAGTTTAAGCACAGCTGCATAGGTACTTAAAACTTTAATGACTGAAGCGGGTGTACGTGTTTTGTTGGCATTGAGTGAAGCAACGACTTTGCCACCATCTCCAGCTTCTTTAATATAGATACTGATATCTCTTTTTGAAATACCCGATTTGGCAATAAGCTGATTGATACTTGCTGGTAAAGCAAAGAGCCAAAGAGAGGCGATGAGGTAAACAAAAAGTATTCTCATACGTTTGCTTCAAAGGCATCTAGCAGTTGTTGCATAGCAAGTGCCAACACTTCTTTGCCTGTTCCTATATTTAAACGCATAAAACCTTCTCCTGTTCCACCAAAACTCATGCCGTCATTTAACCCTAATTTGGCTTTATAGTAAAAGAAATGAGTTAACTCTTCATGACTTAAACCCATATTACGGCAGTTTAACCACATTAAAAATGTCGCTTCTGTTGGCACTACTTTTATAGGCAAACCATGTGTGTCTAAAAAGGTTTTGACATACCTGATATTCTCTTGAAGATGTACTTTTAAGGCATCTAGCCACGCATCACCCTCTTCATACGCAGACATCAAGGCTTCTATACCAAATGGATTTCCATTGGTGATACCTGATTTGTCTTGTTCAAGAATGTATTTGTGTCTCAATCTAGTATCGGGGATAATGGCATACGAGGTATTTAGCCCTGCAATATTAAATATTTTTGAAGGCGCATTGAGTACAACACATTTGTGCATCATTTTTTCAAAACTGCCAATACTATGATGTAACTTCTCATAAACAACATCTGCATGT
This sequence comes from Sulfurovum sp., assembly GCA_026991605.1. Taxonomy (GTDB): domain Bacteria; phylum Campylobacterota; class Campylobacteria; order Campylobacterales; family Sulfurovaceae; genus Sulfurovum. The sequence continues at coordinate 42,958 of JALXBG010000039.1, read as the reverse complement.
ATCTCATCCGCAACGATAAGTACATTTTCTTGTAAACAAATCTCTATCAGTCTCTCTAACTCTTCCTTGTCCCATGCACGAGATGTTGGGTTGTGTGGAGAGCAGAGTAAAAAAAGTGTTGCCTCTTTGGCTTTAGCTTCAAAGTCTTCAAAGTCTATATGGTAGGTACCATTATCATAGACCAAGGTATTGTCCAAAACTTTTCTCTTTTTATGTTTTACAGAAGAGACAAAAGGAGGATAGAGTGGTGTTTGAACAATAATCGCATCACCCTCTTTCGTATATGCATGAATAGCAAAATTCAAAGAAGGTACCACGCCATAACAAGGTACTATCCACTCTTTTTCTACGCTCCAACCAAAACGCTTCTGTATCCAGTTTTGTATAGCATCATAATAACGCGGAGGATAAACCGTATACCCATAGAGTGGATGTGCTGCACGCTTGGCTAAGGTTTCTTGTACACACATAGGAGATGCCAAATCCATATCTGCCACCCATAAAGGGAGTAAATCATCCGTACCAAACTTCTTTTGGGCATCATCATACTTCGTTGTATATGTACCTTGACGATTGATACTTTGAAACATATTTGCTTTATGCATGTGAGACTTTTTGCCATATTGTCATTTGGGCAATCGTATGTTGATGCTTACGTGCGGTCTCTTGAATGACAAAAGGTACATCTCTTGTCTCTAAAAGTGTAAAGTCACGCCCAAGTATCTCTTCTAATCCTTGGAGTGTTGTAATATTTTCACCATCGCGTCTATATCCACCTATCCACTTCTCTTTGGGCGTAGACTCCTCTTGCCAGGTGTAAGGGGAAGTAAGTATAAGTACACCCTCCTCATTCAATCTGGATGCTAATGAATCTAAAAACTTTTTAGGGTCATAGAGACGGTCTATAAGATTCCCACCAAAAATGAGGTCAAATCCTTCATAAATAGCTTTCAGGTTACAGGCATCTGCCTGCCAAAATGAGACTTTTTCTTTTATATCTTCCAAACCAAACTGAGAAAGGCTCACTTCATGAAAGTCTGATAATTCACCTTCTGTTGGTACGGCATAACGCAAGACACCATTTTGTTTAAGCGTCTCCGCTTCTTGTATGAAACGTGCAGAGAAATCCACACCAATCACTTCATCAAAACCACGCGCCAGTTCAAAACTGCTTCTACCAATAGCACAACCAATATCGAGTGCTTTTTTCTTACTTTTGTCTTGCATTACTTCCAGTGCTATATTTGCACATTTTGCAGGGTAATTTTCAACACCTAGTCTATTCTCACCCCAACCAAAATGGCAATATTGCGAAATAATACTGTCGGTAGTGTAATAATCTGTCGTAACCTTCTCTTCATACTCACTCTGGATATATCTAAATCCTGCGTGCTGATAAAAATGTCGTCTAAATCCATAACGGCTTCTCTCAGTAGCTAAGTTACCACAACTTATCCATGAACCACCATTAATGAGGTTATGCTTTCCGTCAAAAGTAGGTACGGTAAAGTCATCATAAATAGGATGTACTTTAAAGCCCTCGAAAGGATACATAGGTGTATTGGACCACTGCCATACATTGCCTATAACATCATAAAAATCACCATGGGCATGTCTATCTATAGGCACAGAAGAGGCATACTCCTCAAGATTTATGTTTGCCGTGATTTTTCTTGTATCTTGTGATATTACATAAGGTTCCACACCACTCACTTCACGTAAGCGCATATATTCACCCTCTGTTGGGAGTGTTACAGGAAAGCCCAATTTAGTACTTTTCCATTTACAAAAAGCTGCGGCCTCTAAATGGTTGACCTCCACAGGCCAAGAGAGAGGTAAGGCTATCTCGCGAGAGAGTGTACGCAACGTATATTCACCTTTTTTTTCACGCCAAAACAATGGAAACTTCGCTTGGGTATATGCTTTCCAAGCCTTACCTTCACTACACCAAAAATTATTATTTTCATACCCACCATCTTCTACAAAAGCGAGAAACTCAGCATTAGAAGTTAAATATTTTGCCACTTTAAAATCTGGTAGTTCTACATCATATGTACCATATTCATTGTCCCAACCAAAAAGTTTTGACTCTTTGGTTTTACCCAAATGGACTTTAGAGCCACTGACATCAAGCAGTTTATTTTTAGGTGCTGCCCCGTAAATCTTACACTCTTTCCATGCAGCTTGCTCCTGTATGTACTCTAGTGGAAGTTGCCGTATCAATACAGAAGAGGTTTCAAGATGAATATTTTCATGTTCTACCCCCATCAGTATTACCCACCAAGGTGATGTATCTGTGATAGGAAGGGCAATAGGCAAAGTATCTATGAGCGTATTGACTACATCATAGACTTTATCTCTATACTCCTGTGTCTCTTTCACTGTCGGCCAATCATAATGCTTTTCATTCAAATCATCCCAGGACATCTCATCAACACCTACAGCAAAGAGTGATTCAAATTTAGGATTGACACGTTCATCGATAAGTTTGGAAAGTTTAAATTTATTGATAAAAAAAGTGGCAGTGTGCCCATAGTAGAAGAGTATAGGATGACGAAGAGGGTCTGCTTTTTGGACATACGCCTTCTCGTCATTTACAAGCGTAAAAAGTGACTCATAACGTTTGTAGCACGCTTGAAAATAAGCTTTAATATCTCGACGTTTTTGTTCTGGATCTGCTCCATGAAGTGTTGGCATCTTTACCATACTTTCCCCTTAAAAATAATATCGTAAAGTACCATCTAGTTTGTGTAACTAATGTGGATTGTTAGAAATCCGCTTTTTCTTTCGAACTCTCTATCATTGAAACCACAATCGTATAGACATTCGCTACCACAGCACCAATAACAAGCCCTACAGCTATTTTGTCATTATGATAAAACTTTAAAGCAAAAAATGCAGGAATGAGGTGCAAATCTGCTACCAATGATCCCGCAAGAAGTTCTGCAGAGAGTATATTACGTACACCAATTTTCAATAGTGTCGAAATAACATTTACTGATCCGGCTATAAAGAGTGCTACTGCTGAATTTTCATACAAAAATGCTGCTGATGTCGTAAGTGACATCAATGCAAAAAATATATAAAAAACTTTTCCCCAATTCATTGAAACTCCTTAATTAAAACTATATTGTACCATTTTCATACATTGCACGCATTTATTTTTTATTACTATCTCCTTTGCATGCAGCAAAGCTACTTGCAAATTCCTCTCACTAAAGCTTTACCGTTGGCAAGAAAAGAAAGAATGCTTTAAGATTATATCGTACCATTTTCATACATAGCACGCATTTTTTCTTTTTCTTTTTCTCGCTTTGCTTTTTCGGCAGCTTTAAGACGGTAGTCAGAAACAGAGAAACCTAACATCATCAAAATAGGTGATGCAACAAAGATGGAAGAGTACGTACCTACAACCACACCAACAAGGAGTGTGAAACTAAAGCCTTTGATGATTTCTCCACCTAAAAGGAAAAGTGTCAAGACAACAAAGAATGTAGTCAATGACGTAAGAGTTGTACGAGAGAGTGTCTGTGTGACTGACTCATCAATTATTTTTGCCAAGTCAGGATTTTTAATTGTGTTAATACCCTCACGAATACGGTCAAAGACAATAATTGTATCGTTCAATGAGTATCCAAGTATAGTAAGTAAGGCTGCCAAAGTATCAAGATTCACTTCTATACCAAAGAGTACCACTGCACCCATAGCAATAGTGACATCATGCATCAAAGCCATCACTGAAGCAATGGCAAAACGCCACTCAAATCTAAATGAAACATAAATAAGAATACCCAGAATAGACAAGAACATTGCCATAAGTCCTTTTTCACGTAGTTCAGACCCAACTTTTGCCCCAACTATATCAACACGACGTACTTCAAAGTCACCAGTACCTTTAAGCAATTCCCTCATTGTATCACCCATATCTTTGTCTAATGATTTACTACTTTTCTTTGTACGGATGATGATTTCGTTGTCATTACCAAAGTATGTTACAGAGGCACTTTCATAGGCTTTTACTTTACCTATGACATCTCTTACTTTTTTAATAGGTGCTTTTTCTTTGTAATGTACTTGCACCAAAGTTCCACCTGCGAAGTCAAGTCCATAGTTAAAGCCTTTTGTGACGATAAGTCCTATAGAGAGTATGAGCAGTGTCAATGAAACAAGCCCAAAGCGTTTACTTTGTGCCATGAGATTGAGAGGTTTTTTATATTTAAAAATTTCCATTATTTATTTCCCTCCTTTTTAATACCAAACCATAATCCTAGTTTGTTCTTATTTATTTTAGGAAGTAACCATTGGTAAATTCCATGTGTTCCGACAATCGCAGTCAGCATAGAAGCCAAGATACCGATACCCATAGTAAGTGCAAAGCCTTTAAGTGGTCCTGTACCATACGCCCAAAGTGCCACAGCAGCAATCAACGTGGTAACATTGGCATCTAAAATAGCGGTAAAGGCTTTGTCATATCCATCTTCAACAGATTTCGCAATCGATTTCCCCTCATGGAGTAACTCACGGATACGCTCGTTAATAATAACGTTCGCATCCACCGCCATACCAACGGTGAGTACAATACCTGCCATACCAGGAAGTGTCAATGTAGCACCAAATAGAGACATAATCGCCAAGATAAGGAAAAGGTTTCCTACAAGCGCTACATCTGCGATGACACCTGCCATACCATAATAGAAAATCATAAAGAGTACAACCAAGACAAATCCTAAGATAAGTGCCTCCATACTGGCTTTAATGTTATCTGCTCCAAGGCTAGGACCTACAGAGCGTTTTTCCATTACATACACAGGTGCAAGTAGTGCACCTGAACGTAAGGCAATGGCCAAGTCATGTGCTTCTGAAAGTTTAAATCTTCCAGAAATTTGTACATGTCCACCACCAATACGTTCATTAATGACTGGTGCAGAATAAACATTGTTATCAAGTACCACTGCCATACGTTTACCAACATATTTACCAGTAAAGTCACCAAATATTTTGGCACCTTGACCGTTTAGTGTAAAGTTAATGACAGGTTGGTTGTTTTTATCAAATCCAACTTTTGCATCGGTAAGCATAGAACCATCAAGTACAGGAATAGCACGAAGTAGATACTTTCTGTTTGGGGTATTGACATCTGGCAAGATAACATCTCCATAACTCTTTGCCTCTTGTACCGACATAGTACTTACACGCGCATCTCTATCTTCATCGACAGCCATAAGTTGCAAGTGTGCAGCACGTGCGATGAGTTCGCGAATACGCTGTTCATCTGCTTGCGTTTTGATACCTGGTACCTCAACAAGGATTTTATCTGTACCCTGTTTTGCTACCGTTGGTTCTGCCAAACCAAACTCGTTGAGTCTGTTTCTAATGGTATCCACGGCTTGTTTGACAGCACTTGACTTTGTACGTGCTACCTCAGCATCGGTCATACTAAGTGAAAACTTTAAACCATCTTCACTTAGCACAGTACCGTCTATCCCATCTTTAAGAAGTTTTTTGGCTTTGGCTACATCATCTTTGTCTAACAATTCAAAGACAATTTTTTTACCATCTACCATACGAAGGTCATCAAAAATTATATCTTCATCATCGAACATATATTTCACGGATGCTGCCATAGATTTAATACGCGATTCTATGGCTACTTCACTTTTGATACCCAAAAGCATATGCAATCCACCTTGAAGGTCAAGCCCCAAAGTTATTTTTTTGCCTTGTTCACTTTGTGTCAATGAAGGAATAGAAAAAACTATTCCAAAAATGAGTGCAAAAGCAAAAAGTATTATTCTAAAATTAAGCTTCATTACCGACTTCTACCTTTTTAGATACATAAGCACGGTCAAGTTTAACAAAAGTGTCATCATTTAGTTTGATTTTGATAAAATCTTCTTCAGGTTTTACAATCACAGCAATCAGTCCACCTGAAGTGATGATTTTGTCACCTTTAGCAAGGCTTTCAAGCATCTCTTTATGTGTCTTTTGTGCTTTTTGTTGTGGTCTGATAATCAAAAAATAGAAAATCGCGAACAAGATAATAAGTGGTAAAAATGAGCCAAGTTGTTCCATAGGAATCCTTCATGAATAAAATTAGACAATATTTTACCACCTTTGTGTTAATAAGAGGCTTTTTTATTGCCTTACTCGGTTCGGCCTTCATCTACCTTAACTATTTTGGGTTTTCGGTTGTATGGATACATACTGCTTTAGGTGTCATTTCACTTTATTTACTTCTTAAAAGTGAAACAGGAGTATGGTTTTCTTCTGGTGCCTTTTTCGGTCTTTTTTGGTTTTGGTGGATAGCCCTTAGCCTCATTCACTACGATATGCTCTGGGCTACACCCATTGAAATACTCATCATCATGCTAACGTATGGTTTACTTTTTATGTTTATTTCATGGTTGGGGGAGATAGTATCTTATTATCTTGTCGGGGAGAGGTGCCCCAAGGGCATTTCCTCCTTACGTCACGGCACACCCCGACCTACACTTATATCACTTGGCATAAAAGCTATAGGACTTTTGCTTATAAGTTATGTACACCCTTTCTCCTTTGACTGGTTTAAACCTGAACTGATGTTTGTTGAGAGTTATATCGGTATCGAAAAATGGCAATTTGGCATCGTGTTAATGGGCATCATTTTAACGCTATGGCAGAAAAAATTCTACTATCTTCTACTCATACTTTTTGCCTATACACCACTACCTACCCATACACCAAAAATACCCCAAGACATTACACTTGTCACTACCCACACTTCTGTCCATGACAAATGGAATAAAGTACTGCATCAAGCGCAATTTGATGCACTTTTTAAACAAATAGACAAGGCCATAGAAAGCAAGAAAAAACTTGTTATTCTTCCTGAATCCGTCTTTCCTATTTTCCTCAATAGAAACCAAACACTGCTTAGTAAACTCCAAGAAAGAGCCAAATATATCTCTATCATTACTGGTGGACTCTATTGGGATGGGAAAACCCCACGAAACTCCACCTATATTTTTACAAATGGACAACTATCTATTGCTAACAAGGTACTTTTAGTCCCTTTTGGAGAAGCAAATCCTCTACCGGATTTTCTAAGTGACTGGGTTAATGAAGTATTTTATGATGGTGCAGTAGACTATAAAGCCAGTGACAAAGTGATAGACTACAAAATAGACGGTATCACCTACAGAAACGCCATCTGTTTTGAAGCTACTTCAGAAAAACTGTATGAAAAAGACAAAAAGGGCCATCGTCCTAAAAATATGATAGTTCTCAGCAACAACGGCTGGTTTCATCCTTCTATAGAGTCTACTTTACAAAAACTCTTGTTACAATATTATAGTAAAAAGTATGGAACAACTATCTATCACTCAGTGAACATGTCAGAATCTTATTTTATACAAAAAGGAATGGTAGAGAGGTCTATGTATTAAGAAGGATTGAGAAGAATATAAATTAGATGTAAAAAGTACATTTTACATCTAAAAAGATTACCTAATGTGTTAATTGCATAACTGATTTAGCAGTCTCTTTACCTACAACTTCAGAGGCTTTTTTTTCAGCCATATCTTTAGCTTTTTCTTTAGCTTTATTCATTGCTTGATCTTTTAACGCATCTACAGAAGTACCCTTTTTCAAAGTATCTACTGCTTTATTTGCTATTTCTTTTTTTACAACATCGTTACCTGCTACTTGTGCAACAGCTTTTGTTGTTGCATCACTTTTAGCTTTTGATATTACTGCATCTGTCATTGCATTTGCAAAGAGTCCAGTAAGTGTAATCGTTGAAATTAAAATGATTTTTTTCATTCTTTTCCTTATTAAAATATATTTAGATTAAATACCTTTGTAAAATAATCTACCTGAAGTATAGCAGTAAAATGTTTTTGAATAGTTATAATTTGTATTGAAACCAAAAATAACAATGATAAATCACGTTGACATCCAAACCTATTTCCACTATAATTGACAATATCTTGTACAAAAGGATTTTCATGCAAGCAGTCAACTACTCTCATGCGAGAAACAACCTAAAAGCTATCATCGATGATGTGTGTGATAACAATGAAGAGGTTATCATCACCACTAAAAATGATAAGTCTGTCATCGTACTTTCTATGGATGAATATAATCGTACACATGCTGAGATAAAAAAATCTGTACAAATATCTCTCGAACAAATAGAACGTGGAGAAACAATGAGTATAGATGAAGCTTTTGAACTTGCAATGAAATCATATCGTGACTAACATCCAGTTTACCGATGAGGCAACAAACAACCTTATAAGTCAAGCACTCTACATTTATGAGCTTACCCTTGATGCTCAAAAAGCAGATAAATATTTATTGACTATGAAAACACATATCAGCCAATCATTGGGTTATTTTCCAAGACTAGGACGACCAGCAGAAGAATTTGGAAAAAATATACGAAAACTAGTACATCAACAATATACTATCCTATACAAATTACATGATGATGATAACATTAGCATCATCACCATTTACAGGGAAAACCTACCTAGTCTATGACCCTAAAAAACTTCTACATAGCCCCCATCAAAGGCTACCAATACATCTCAAAGATGCTACCGGCAAACTGTCGCTATTACCCTACGTGTTCAGAGTATGCCAAGTGGCAGTTTGAATTTAATGTGCCGCATAAGGCATTGGCTGCGAGTAGTTTACGTATTTTGCGTTGCAATCAATTCTTTAAGGGGGGTATTGACTATCCTTTAGTGGAGATACGCCCACAAAAGCCCTCGTGCTTACTCACTTTTAATGCAGAGTATGGCAAAATAGAACTACTCTATTGGTTTGTGCCAAAAAGCATGGAACCAACTAACACACACTATTATGTCGTAAAGGATTTTGATGCAATTAACCGCGCCACTTGACATGCACCTACACCTCCGTGATGGAGATATGTTACAAAATATCGCTAAAGCTTCAGCCCAGACTTTTTCTGGGGCTATTATCATGCCCAACCTTGTACCACCAGTAAGTACAAAAGAAGAAGTTATTGCCTATAAAGAGCGTATCTTGGCTGCCATTGGTGATGAAAAGTTTACCCCCTATATGACACTCTTTTTTAAACCAAGCTATGACAAAGCTTTTTTAGAAAGTCTGCGCGATGAGATTACTGCTATTAAACTCTATCCTGCTGGTATTACCACTAACTCCGAAGGCGGTGTCAGCGGTTTTGATGTTGAGGAGTTACGCCCTACCCTTGAAGCGATGAGTGAGCTAAATATTCCTCTTTGTGTACATGGAGAGACCAATGGTTTTGTAATGGATAGAGAAGCAGAGTTTGTCAGTATCTATGAACGTCTGGCAAATGCTTTTCCTAAACTTAAAATTATTATGGAACACATCACTACTAAAGAGAGTGTGAAAGCACTTGATAAACATGAAAATCTTTATGCAACAATTACCATACATCACCTGCTTCTCACACTTGATGACGTTGCAGGAGGGATGCTACAACCACATCTCTTTTGTAAACCTATTGCCAAACGTCCAGAAGACAGGGAAGCCTTACTTAAAGTTGCACTTGAAGCACATCCAAAAGTAATGTTTGGTTCTGACTCTGCACCACACCCAAAACATGCAAAAGAGAACTGTGGATGCGCTGCGGGTGTCTTTACAGCACCCATAGCATTACAACTTTTAACAGAACTCTTTGAAAAACACCATGCACTTAATAATATACAGGCATTTGTCTCGGGCAATGCACAAAAAATTTATGGTATTACACCGAGAACAAAAACCATTATTTTAGAGAAAAAACCATTTACTGTACCTGCAATATATAATGATGTAGTACCCATGTATGCCAATGAGACTATAGCTTACAGTATAAAGGATATACAACATGGATAATAGATTAAAAGAATTTGAAGAAGGGCATAAAGAGTTTCAAAAAATAAAATTTAAAAAGAGTGAAGAACGTTTTAAAAAACTAGTAGAAGATGGGCAAAATCCTAAAGCACTGTTTATCGGATGTTCTGATTCACGTGTTATGCCTGCTATGATAACTGGCTCCAATGCAGGAGACTTGTTTATAGTTAGAAATATTGGTAACTTTGTAGCACCATATAATCCAAATGCAGACTTTCATGCTACAGCCTCTGCTATAGAGTATGCCGTAAGTATATTAGAGGTATCAGATATTATTGTATGTGGACACTCTGATTGTGGTGCTATTGCTGCACTCTTTAAAGATATAACGCCATCCCCAGAAAATATACATACTATCAAGTGGCTTGAGCTTGGAAAAGAGGCTAAGAGAGTAGGCATAATTGCATACAAAGATGATAAAGAGAAAATGTTACGATATACTGAACATATCTCAGTTGTCTATCAATTAGACAACCTTCTTACATATCCAGCTGTAAAACGTAGGGTTGAAGAGGGTACACTCTATCTACATGGATGGTATTATGATCTAGAAAATGGATATATCGACTACTATGATGATGAAAATTGTGAATTTAAAGCACTAACTCAAAAATAATTTGATAATATATTAATTAAACATAAGTAAACCTAATAGGGATAGTGAATGATTGCAAACAATATTGAAGAACTCATAGGAAACACACCACTTGTAAAGATAAACACTCTCTCTGCTGAGACGGGAACGCAAATCTTAGGTAAGTGTGAATTTATGAATCCTACCTCTTCAGTGAAAGATAGAATTGCTTTCAATATGATTAACGAAGCACTCAAATCTGGAAGAATAGATAAAAGTACAACTATCATCGAACCGACATCTGGAAATACTGGTATAGGATTGGCTGCAATTTGTGCAGCAAAAGGGATGAGACTCATACTAACTATGCCAGACTCTATGAGTTTGGAACGGCGTAAAATTCTTACACATTTAGGTGCTGAGTTAGTCTTGACCCCTGCACTTGAAGGTATGGGTGGTGCGATAGTAAAAGCTGATGCGCTTGGAGAAGAGCTAAAAAATGCTGTTGTCCTGCAACAGTTTAATAACCCAGACAATCCAGATATTCACCGTAAAACCACTGCAGTTGAGATACTGAAAGATACAGATGGAGACATAGATATTTTTGTAGCCTCCGTAGGCACAGGTGGAACCCTTACAGGTACAGGTGAAGTGCTAAAATCTCAGCTTCCAAATATAAAAATAGTTGCTGTAGAACCTTCAACTTCAGCCGTACTTGAGGGTGGAGAGGCGGGACCTCATAAAATTCAGGGTATCGGTGCTGGCTTTGTACCTGAAATACTCAATACAGAACTTTATGATGAAGTTTTAGCTGTAAGTAATGAAGACTCTTTTGCTATGGCACAACGTATTGCAAAAGAAGAAGGTTTGCTCATAGGTATCTCTGCTGGAGCAAATTTACATGCAGCACAAATACTTGCAAGCCGTCCAGAGAATAAAGGAAAAACTATTGTCACTATACTCTGTGATACTGCAGAGCGCTACCTTTCTACAGAGCTTTTTGACAACTAATGTCTTCAAATATCAACGATACACCACTTCTTCTTGAAACTATTAAAATAGAAAATGGTGTCATCCACAACTTACCTTATCATCAAGAACGTTGTACGAAAAGTCGTCAAGCCATTTATGGGGATACAGATATACTAGAACTTAAAACCCATATTAGTCCCCCGCCTAAAGGTTTATATCGTTGTCGTATTCTCTACGCAAAAGATATACATACTATCGAATACATCCCTTATATACCGAAAATTATCTCTTCTTTAAAAATCATTACATCCGAGGTAGATTATGCTTATAAATATGCCAACCGAGATGCACTAAATTCACTTTTAGCGAAGGAAGAAGTATATGATGATATTCTTATAGAAAAAAATGGATATCTCACAGATACGAGTATTGCAAATATCGCATTTTATGATGGAACACAATGGATTACACCAGAAAATCCATTACTTAAAGGCACGATGAGACAAAAGCTTCTAGATGAAGGTTTCTTACAAACAAAACAAATAAAAGTAGCTAATATTAGCACCTACACACAAGTGGCTTTAATGAATGCTATGATAGGATTTAGAATTCTAAAAAATATCCATATAACCGATAACAGAGGTACACATTATGACTATTAATCTTTTTCAGACCCCTGAGTACAAGAAACTCATGCAAGAGCATATTTTTAAAACTATTGAATATCTGTTTCAAAAGAATCAAGAGTTCGCAGTAGCCTGTGAAATTAAATACATTAGCTTCACCCCTGAACTTCCACAAAGCATTCAAGATTCATTTGAAGAAACTGTACTATTTATATTGAGTGGGTATACCTTTGAAAGTGCAAATATCGATAAAGATTATTTTAGTTTTGAAGCAGGCTTTGGTAATGAAAATTTTGGATCAACTGTAACCATACCACTACTATGTATCAAACAAGTATTTGTTAGTGATCATCCTATTGTCTTTAATTTATCAAAATATGAAGGTGAGAAAAAAGAGAATGCTACCAACAAATCATCGATGGAAGCACTGCTCAATAACCCTGAGAATAAAAAACTTCTCAAAAAGAAAAAATCTTAACAGTGACCTGCTAAAATGTAGTTTACAACTTTGTCTACATAGGCATTATGCTTATTTTCTTTAGAGTAAACAATAAAGAATTTACGTGTCATAGTATAGCCTCTTAATCTTGCCTCAAAAAGTTCACCATTTGCTATTTCATCCATAACAGCATACTTGGACAAGATAGAAACCACTGGTTTTTCAGGATTCCTATCACTCTTTTTAAGTGTCTGTAGTACTGTTGTTGTGTTACTCACTTCCGAGAGTACATTAAAACTTTTACAAGATACACCTAACTCTTCAAAAACTTCTGAAACTACACGTCTTGTGTGTGAACCTTCATTACGACAAATCCAAGAAAAGTCATACAACTCTTCTGTTTTTAACGTTTTAGTTATTGGCACATTAGAAACAACAATAAGCTCATCTTCTAACCACTCTCTATAGATAAGGTCATTGTCTATTACTGGTGATTCAATAAGACCAACATCAAGTTTTCTGTCTTTCAGCTTTTCAATAATTTTATCACTCACATCAATATCAAGATTAATATCATTATTAATCGCTTCACCAATAGTATTTAAACATTGTCCGGGGATGATGTAGGTACCTATTGTGTAGGATGCGCCCAATCTAAAGGTAATCTCTTTATTAATGATTTTTAAAATATCTTTCTCTGAAGAGTGAATTTCTTTTTCCAATCTTGTCGCAATTTTGTATAGTTCTTCACCTTCATTAGTGAGTTTAATACCATTTTTCTTACGTTCAATCACTTTACAAGCAAGATATTTTTCAATAAATTTAATCTGTTGTGTTACCGCTGGTTGTGATATCCCTAACTTAGCTGATGCCTTGGAAAAGCTTCTTTCACGCGCTACAGTTAAAAATGTTTCTAATTTTACAAAATCTTTTAACATTTCGATGTCCCCTAATATTGTATGTACAATTGACCTTAATCAATTTAATTAATAAAATTATTATATCAGATTATACTTAATAATGCCATAAGTTGTTCTTATTAGAATGATTTTATTTTCTATATTTTTCTTCTCCTTTCATACACATAATTACGGGAACTTCTAAACAATTAAAAGGTATAATTAATATAATTAGCAGGAGAAGTAACATCTTATGGAAACGATATTAAATGCATTAAACCCTTCACAACGAGAAGCTGTAGAGCATATAGATGGGGCAATGCTTATTTTAGCAGGTGCAGGTTCGGGGAAAACAAAAACCCTTACTACGCGCCTTGCTTACCTTGTGGGAGAAGTAGGCATAGACCCTGCCAATACCCTTACGCTTACCTTTACCAACAAAGCAGCAGCAGAAATGCGAGAGCGAGCCTTACAACTTATACCTTCACATGTTTCCTACCCACCACTTTTATGTACTTTTCATAAATTTGGACTTCTTTTTTTAAAGTTTCATATAGAAAAACTAGGGAGAAACAATGGTTTTGTGATTATCGACAGTGATGATAAAAAACGTCTCATTCGTACGATTGCCAAAGAGTTAAAGATAGATTTAAACATCTCTTTCATTGCTTCTGAAATTTCAAAATACAAAAACTCTATCCTCTCTCCTCAAGTAGTGTTAGAAAAAGCAGAACTCCCAGACTACAAGAAAATAGCCAATATCTATGTCAAATATCAAGCCAATATAGAAGAGAATAATCTTGTGGATTTTGATGATTTACTCATGCTCACTTATAAAATACTCTCAGAAAATGATGCATTGCGTAAAGAGACAAGCGAGCGATATAAGTACATTATGGTAGATGAGTACCAAGATACCAATGAACTACAGTTTCAACTCCTTGAACTCCTCTCTTCAGAACACAATAACCTTTGTGTAGTCGGTGATGATGATCAAAGTATTTACGGCTGGCGTGGAGCAAACATACGTAATATTTTAGAGTTTTCAAACAACTTTGAAAAGTGTAAAACTGTTAAACTTGAAACCAACTACCGTTCAACTGAACCCATCTTAAAAGCTGCCAATACACTCATAGAACACAACTCTACAAGACTAGGCAAAAAGCTCACTTCTCACAAAGGTGCAGGCGAAGATGTAAAACTTCTTCACTCACTAGATGAGTCTATGGAAGCAAAAGCTATCGCCCATGCGATACAAAAGCTGCTTGATGAAGGAACAGATCCTGATGAGATAGCGGTACTGTATCGTATCAATGCACTTTCACGTTCTTTAGAAGAGGGCTTCACCAAAGCTGGACTTGCTTTTAAACTCATTGGTGGTATGCGATTTTACGAGCGTGCAGAGATTAAAGATATCATCTCCTATTTTAGAGTCATTTCAAACCCATATGATGATTTTTCTCTCATACGTATCATCAATAAACCTAAACGTGGGATAGGAAAAGCCTCTATAGAAAAACTGCAACATGCTGCTTTTGATGCGAAGTTGTCACTTTTTGAGTATATTAAAACATCACTCAGAGGTGATTTACCTTTGGTTGTCAGTAAAAAAGTCTCGACAGCACTTTCCAAACTACTAGAAGATATCCATAACTTACAAAATGAAGCAGATACTGCGCTAGGTAATTTTATTACACTGTTTGATGAATCTATCAAACTCAAAGACCACTATGCAAGTATGGTTGATGGGATGGATCGCATCTTAAACATCGATGAATTTTATGGATATTTTAGAGATGCTGTTCTCAAAAACCCTGACCTTACACTTGATGAATTTCTCAATGACATTTCACTACAATCTGACCAAGACCAGATAGAAGAAGACGCTATTACTATTATGAGTATTCACGCAGCTAAGGGACTTGAATTTGAACATCTTTTTGTTATAGGTCTAGAAGAAGAGTTCTTTCCACTGCTTGGAGAAGGATGCAATATGGAAGAGGAACGCCGTCTGGGGTATGTTGCTATCACAAGAGCAAAATCTGATCTTACACTTTGTTATGTAGACAGCCGTTTTTATAAAGGTCGTCGTAAGATGATAGACAAAAGCCGTTTCCTTGGTGAAGCAGGTCTCATCAAAGATGCCAGTCTTAAAATCACCAAGCAGGCTGCCTTTAAAAAAGGTGATCTTGTTAAACATAAAATCTTTGGTATTGGTCGTGTACAAGCTGCAAATAAATCAGGTAAAGAGTATAAACTTCTCATTAATTTTGGTGGAAACAAAAAAGAGATATTAAGCTCTTTTGTACAAAGTATTTAATGAACCGCTTATTCGTCGTAAACAAACCCATATTTCGTTCCTCCAATGGCTATATGGGTTATGTAAAACGTAAATATGGGACTAAAAAAGTAGGATTCTCTGGTACGCTTGACCCCTTTGCCACAGGCTGTCTCATTGTGGCTACAGGACAATACACCAAACTCTTTCAATACCTCAATAAAACCCCAAAAAGCTACAAAGCAACCCTATGGCTAGGGGCAAACTCTCCAAGCCTTGATATAGAGAATATAGACAGCATTAAAGAAGTAGAACATTTTCCCCAAGCATGCATAAGAGAAATACTCTCCTCTCTTAGGGGAGAGCTTACCTACTACCCTCCAAAGTTTTGTGCAAAAAGGATAAACGGACAACGTGCCTACGAGCTTGCACGTGCAGGGGAAGAGGTAGATTTAAAAACCATTACCTCTACCATTTACGATATAAAACTACTGAACTACAACCATCCTTTTGTCCACTTTGAAGCCAAAGTTTCTGAGGGAACATACATACGCTCTTTGGGTGCACTTATCGCAGATAAATTAGGGGTTGATGGCACACTCTCTAGCCTGCACCGTATCAATGAAGGGCAGTTTTATTATGACAATGAAAAAACCTTGAACCCCTTTACCCATTTGGCATTACCTACCAATGTTTATACAGGAGACGAATCATTCATGGAACTTGGGAAAAAACTTGGTATAGAGTATTTTCAGATACAAGATGAAGGTATTTACCTTATTGAAACTTCACAATTTTTTTCTATTATTGAAATCATAGGTAATGAAGTCAAATATCGATTTAACCGTATTCCAAAGTTTGAGGAGGCATAATGTACAGTATCAAAGCCCATGCAAAAGTAAACATATTTTTAAAGATTACTGGACATAAAGAGGGGTACCATACCCTATTCTCACGGTTTATGCGTGTGGAAGATTTATATGATACTATTCGCTTCGTACCTTGTGAATGTGACACGTTTACTATAGAAGGATGCGATAATGTTGCATTAGAATCCAACACCATCTACAAAGCCTATAAAGCACTCAATGATTATACCGGTGACCTTGACATCCTCAACTTCTTTTATAAACATAAAGTAGTAGTTACAAAACGTATACCAAGTCAAGCAGGATTAGGGGGAGGAAGCTCAGATGCTGCTGCATTTATGCGTTTGGTCAAAGAAGTGTGTCATCTGATGATAAGCACAGAAGAGTTAGCAAAGTTGGGTAGCACTATAGGGGCTGATCTTCCTTTTTTCATCTACAACTATCCATCAGCCAATGTCTCAGGTTTTGGAGAAGTGGTTGAAGCATTTGACGAAGTACCCCTAAAGCTAGAGCTCTATACCCCAAACATAAGTTGTGATACACCTGTAGTCTATAAAACATTTAAAAAGCATCTGCTGGACAATATAACACTCTGTTCGTTTTTAGGCTGGGATAGACTTGATTCTAAAACGTTACTAGAAATGATAGCAGATCCCATTATACTTAATGACCTCTATGCAGCAGCTCTCATCGCCTACCCTGAATTAAAAGATGTCGCCAAAGAGGGATGGTTCTTCTCTGGCTCAGGTAGTACATTTTTTAGATGCACAGAAATACAATATTCTTGAGACACATCAATATTACCTTAAACTATACACGTTATAATAAGTATAATACACTTAAAGAGAAAACAATGTCACAAACTATAAAAAAATATCCAGACCTATTTGATGAATTAAAACAACAAGTGCGTGAAGCCGGTCTACTGCAAAGAATACCTATAAGAGGAACGATTGAGATGATAGCTATTATTGTTTCAATCATATTTGCATTAACTACTGCACCCTATTGGAACCCAATACTTTTAGCACTCTTTTTAACATTAATTTTCACACGTTCTGTCTTTGTTTCACATGATATTTTACATACACAATACTTTAAAAACAAGTCTCTCTCTAAAAAACTTAGCTATCCTTTTTCAGCAATTATACTCTCTAATTCCTCTTCATGGTGGGACTGGAAACATAATGTCAACCACCATACCTATTGTAACGTTGTAGAGAAAGATGAAGATATACGTGCACTAGATGGTGCATTTACACCCAATAAAGGGAACAGTCCTTTTTTAAAAAAATATAAACATATTGTTTTTTGGGGAGCAATGTTTTTTATGTTCCCTGCCTTTATTGCACAGTCATATTCTTTTGTAATTAAACGTAAATTGTGGGGTGAGTTTGCATTGATGTTGCTACATTGGCCACTTATATGGGGAACACTCTATTATCAAATAGGTGGAATGAATACACTCATCGTTGCACTGGTAATGAACTTTGTACTTTCTCCATGGCTTGCTTTTGGTTTTATTACCAATCATTTAGGATGCGAGACATTCACAGAAGAAGAATCTAAAAATTTCTCTTGGATGGAACTACAAATGCGAGGAAGCCGTTCACTTAAAGGTGGTTTCTTGGTACACTGGTTTTATGGTGGGCTTAACACACAAATCGAACACCATCTTTTCCCAAAAGCACCAAGATTCAATCTGCTTAAAGTGCAGCAGATGACAAAAGCATTTGCAAAGAAATATGACATACCCTATTTTGAGACCACACCACTAATGGCATATGTACAAATTAATGAGGTGATAAAAGAGTATTGAAAATTTAGCTATAATTTATTAAAAGGAGATAACATGGCAATCACAGAAACACTTAAAAAACTCGTCGGCAAGGTATTAAGTATAGGAACACCTCCTGAAAAAGAAGTTCTCTATAGGGAAGTTATTAAACGTAAAGCACCCCAAAAGAGTGCAGAAGGATTGCTGATTGACGATATTAAAAACAATATCAAAAAAATCTGGACTCCTAAAGACAGCACAGAGTTTAAAAGAAATATAGAAAACCCTCCTGCAAAGAAAGCTGTCAAGAAATCAACAAGTACCAAAAATTCAACCAGTAAAAAATCTGCTACAAAAAAATCTGTAACAAAAAAAACTACAAAAAAAATAGCTGAAGCAAAAAAAGCTACTACGACAAAAAAAGCTTCCACTTCAACATCTAGTGCAAAAAAAGCACCTGCCCAAAAAGCACCTGCCAAAAAAACATCTACCAAAAAGAGTGAAGTGAGTAAAAAAACAACTACGACTAAAGGTAGTACAACAGCTAAAAAAAGCACACCAAGTAAAAAAACTACTACTAAAAAACCTGCTGCGAAAAAAGAGACAACAAAAACAGAAACGACTAAAAAAGCACCTGCCAAAAAAACTGTAACGAAAAAAACTGTGAGTAAAAAAGCAGAAACGAAAACAGAAATAGCAAAAACAACGACAAGTAAAAAAGTTACAACCAGAAATCCTGCGACTAAAAGAGCTTCAACTTCAAGCAAAAAAGCACCTGCCGCTAAAGGTAGTAAACGAGATGAAAAAATCGCACTATACGTCAAGGACATCAAAAAACATTATGGAGAGGTAGATGAAGCTTTTGTAGCCATTGTTGTTAAAAACCTTGGACCGTCTATCTACCGAAGAGATGCAGAACTTGTATCATGCTCTGACCCAAAAGAGCTCAATACAGTACGTAGAAACTTCCTTATGAAAAAACTAGGTATCGAAGCTAGTCAAGGTGTACTTGATGCAGCGATTCAGGATGTTTGTACAGAACTCAAAGGTGTACGTACAAAATATCGTGCTACATTCTACTATGCACTTGCCAAGAAGTTTAAAAAAGAGTCAGTTCTTAGTTAATCACTCTCAGAAGGAGCCTCTTGCTCCTTCTTATTTTTCAACATCTCTAGATACAATGCTTCCACTTTAGCTCTTGCCCAAGGTGTTTTACGTAAGAACTTCAAACACGATTTTATACTTGGATTACTGTTAAAACAATTTATTCTTATTCGTTTATCTAACACATCCCAACCATAATGGGCTTCTAACTCTTCTAAAATTTGTACCAACTTCACACCATGCATGAGGTTATTCACATGTTCATTATTTTCCATGATTCACCTATTTAGCATTGGCTATAATTTGTTGACTGATTTGCTTCCTACTATGTTCACTTTCTGCATCTAATTCACCTACTAAATCTGCACGAATATAAATGGTTAACTTCGCCAAAGCATCAGAAACCAAATCTGCATCTTCCACACTTACATTCATATCTTTTACAATTTTCTCGTTAAATACATCTAAAAAATTTCTATACTCTTTCAATACAGGAGGAGAAGCAAAGATAGCTAATCTATGTGTATGAAAACGTAGTTTTGTAAGTTCACGCTCATCTACATCATCTAATAACATAATCTCTTCAATAGTATCAATTAAATTTTGATATGTTTCAGTCTTTAACTCTATAAACTTTACACTTTGTTCTTTCTCAAGTTCAACAGACGTCTGTTTATTTAAAAGCATAGCAGTGATAAGTATAGTCGCAACCGTACCTAATACTATGAGTAATATTTCTTGGGTAAATGGCATATTATCCGCCATATGATACCCTAAACGAAGGAAAAAGTACCCTCCAATAAAGACAATACTGTTTAGTATCATCAGGACTATATTATTTTTTAACCATTTTTCCATCACTGCTCTTTTTATTTTATTTTACTGAGATATTTTTTGCTTTTCTTGACTCTTCTTTTTCCAACGTCACATAAAGTCTACCATTCTCATACTTTGCATCAACCTTGGAAGTATCTATACCTTCAGGTAGTACAAAACTTCTACTAATCATACCAAAATTACTTTCACAAAGATAGTAATCGTCTTGTATTACTGTATGGGTTATATCTTGTTACTAACATCTTATGCTCCTTAATAAAATACTTTATGTTTAGTCTTATAAACTAAATCTATAAAGTATTGTATCAAGGAGTAAAAAAGGAGTAATGCTACTTTGGTTGCATTTTTTTAAAAAAGTTTTATTTTTTCCAGAAGTGCTTTGGCATTATTGATTTGAAGCGTTTTACTTTTACCCTCTAATAAACCCTCTTTTTTGAGTTTTTTTAGATGGCGTTCTATCACATGGCGTACAGTACCGATGAGTTTGGCTATTTCGGTATTTGAAAGTCCATGAAGAAGATTGTATTTCATAAGATTCGTAGGGTCAAGGTTTTGAAGCAAGAGTTTTATCAGCCTCTCTTCGGTGTTGTAAAGTGAAATGTCCGTTACCAACTCTTCCATATGTCTCATCTGTTTTGCTAAATAAGGGAAAAATTTTCTGTTAAACTCAGGGTTATTCTCTATCAGATAGCGCACATTCTCTATAGGCATCTCAAAAACAACCGTATCTTCCATCGCTTCATACATCACATCATGTGCTTCACCATCAAGTAGCGTAATCGTATCAAACATATCTCCAGCACGTAAAATAAAGATTGTCTGCTCTTTGGCGTTGTCCAAATTAAGTTGATAGGTTTTTATCTTACCTGTTTGGATTACATAAAAATAACGACTGAGTTCTCCATTGCTAAAGAGTGTCTCACCTTTTTTAAAGTGTACACGTTTGGTAAAATGGTTTATCTCTTGCAGTACACCTTCATCAAGTATCTCAAATGGTTTTATTGTAGTTTGCACCATAAAGTTATTCTACACTATCCCACCCAAAACTCTTAAATAGACACTGCATCGTTTCATCTATTTTGGCATCTATGCAGAGTGATATTTGTGTCACAGGGTGTACAAAAGATAGTTGTTTAGCATGTAAAAGCAGTCTATGACATCCAAACTTTTCACGAAACAGTTTATTGTGCTCTCCTCTACCATGTTTGGTATCACCTATCATATGATGATGTATATGTTTCATATGCCGTCTAAGTTGATGCTTACGTCCAGTCTGAGGTTTGAGTTTCACAAGAGAGTAGCGTGCAACAGGGTAACGACTTACCGCATAAGGCAACTCTACCTTTTCTAGGCATTCATACTCTGTTCGGGCTTCCTGTTCCTCTTTGGTAATACCTCGTTCTTTTTGAGCTCGACTATCTAACATCTCTTTAAGTGGATGATCTATCACCCCACTATCATCTACATATCCCCGTACTACAGCAATATACTCTTTCTTAACCTCATTATTTCTAAAAGCTTCACCCAACATTTGTGCTATCTCTTTACTTAGTGCAAAAAGCAATACTCCTGATGTTGGCTTGTCCAAACGATGTACAGGATAAACATACTGTCCTATCTGATTACGCAGTTCTTGCAGTGCAAAACGTGTTTCATGCTTGTCTATAGGAGATTTATGTACAAGTAGCCCTGAGGGTTTGTTAATGGCTACGATATAATCATCTTGATAAAGGATTTCTAAGGGTTCATATGCTGTTATTTCCATGCTATGATTATATGATATAATTGCGTAAAATATAGACTAAAAAGGATATCTGTGTCCATCAACATCGTTGCACAAAACAAAAAAGCCAGACACGATTATGAGATACTTGAAAAGTTTGAAGCAGGAATTGTACTTGCTGGGGCAGAAGTCAAAGCGCTTCGTGCCAAACGTGCCAATCTTGCAGATGCTTTTTGTCGTTTTATACAAGGGGAACTTTATATTATGAATGCACATATTGCACACCTTGAAACAACCAATAAACACTATGTACCAGACACACGTACACCAAGAAAACTTCTCTTACATAAAAAACAATTAGAAAAACTCTATGTAAAAGTCCATAAAGATGGTTATACCATTGTACCTTTGATGATTTATTTTAATGAACGTAATTTAGCAAAAGTAAGCATCGCCATCGCCAAAGGTAAACAACTCCATGACAAGCGTGCAGATATGAAAGCAAAAACACTGGATAGAGAAGCCAAATCTGCTATGAAAAACAGGAGCTATGAGTAAACACTATTTTTCTTGCAGCAAAATAATATTTCAACTCTTAAAGCACAGAAAAATATCAGTAAACTCTGTAATTAGGGCTTTTCAAGTATATTATAGTTCATAATTTTTCTATAACACGATACTATTTAAAGATTGATTATGTTAAAAAACTGCATGTTTTCTGCAGTTTTTAGAGAGATGATTAATAGTATTGGATTCAAATTAGACAGAGAATGACAAACAGAAAAGTTTCAGTAAAAGCAAATCATTCTTTATTTCCAAGTGTTCAAAGAGGATATTTTAAAACCAAAACTTCACACCAGCCACAAAGTTGGTTTCATTGACTGGGTTGTAATCTGCTGTATTTCCAAATGTTTTCTCCCAAACCACACCCACATAGGGTGCAACTTCACGGACTATCTCATAACGTAATCGCAAGCCTGCCTCAACATTTGCCAAGCCTGAACCTATTTGCATTTGTGGATCATCCTTGGTATAGAAATCTGCCTCAAAAGAAGGGGTGAGTATGAGTTTTTGTGTGAGTAGTGCATCATACTCGGCATCTAGGCGTAAGCCTATATTACCTTCATTGTTAAAAAGGAGTGCTGCGCGTGTCTCAAAATAGTATGGGGCAAGTCCTGCGATAGCTACTTCTGCCCATGTACGAGAAGTGTTGGCATTTTTATCGTAACTAAGTCCTGCTTGCGCATCCCAAAATGGGGCGATCGCTCTGGAGTAGACTAACTCATTTTGGCTGCTCTCTAGACCATTTTTAGTGGCTTCACCTGTAGAGTAGACATAGAGTTTGTTGATGTCATGACCTATCCAAAAACTGCCTTCCCAAACTTGTAAGTTTTCACTTGCATTACGTATCTCAAATTGATCTAGTTTTAACATGGTGAGTAGTGGGTCATCACCACCGCCTGCATATGCTGTTTGTCCTAAGGCTATAATAGCCAATATACTTAATAGTGTGTTTTTTAATTTCATCTTTATCTCCTTATGCTACAACAACTTTTCTAAACATCCCACCCATATGGTAAAGCAAATGGCAATGATATGCCCATGCACCTTTTACGTCAACAGTGACACGATAACTAATCTTTGAACCAGGTTGCACAATGACAGTGTGTTTGCGTACTAAGTGATTGTCATCGCCCGTCTCCAAATCACTCCATAAACCATGCAGATGCATTGGATGGTTCATCATCGTATCATTAATAAAGGTAATACGCAGACGTTCTCCATAGTGAAACTGTAGAGGTTGTGAATCTGTATATTTGATACCATTAATTGACCACATATATCGTTCCATATTACCTGTAAGATGTAAGATGATTTCTCTGTCAGGTTTTTTGTCATGGCGTGTTGAGTATCGGTTTTTCAAGTCTGCGTAGGTAAGTACTTTTCTACCATTGTTACGCAAGCCTACACCTGGGTCATCAAGTCTGTATTTTGGAGACACGGCCTTCATAGTACTTTGTGGTCCTGTTGCCATAGGAAGCTTGGTGATAGGGTACTTTTGGTCTTCCATGGCTTGAAACTTGTACTTTTTCATTGCTTTTTTGTTAGACATATTCATCGTAGATGAACATTTCATACTTTTACCCTTTTTCTTCTTCATTCTACCCATATCCATCCCCATATCTACCATACTTAATTTTGGTATAGGGTCTAGCTTTGGCGGGCTTGCAAGTAATGTTGTACTTGGTGTAAGTGAACCCATGGCGTAGCCTGTATGTCCCATATTTTGGGCAAAGATTGCATACGCTTTGTTCTCTTTAGGTTGGACGATGACATCATAGGTCTCCGCTACGCCTAGACGTATTTCATCTACGGTGACAGGTTTGACATGGTTTCCATCCGCTGCAACTACGGTCATCTTAAGTCCAGGTATGCGCACATCAAAGAAAGTCATCGCTGCTGAGTTGACAAGACGTAAACGTATTTTTTGACCTTTTTTAAAGAGGGCTTTAAATTGTGTAGCAGGATTTTGTCCATTCATCAAATAGGTATAGGTATAGGCGGTAATGTCTGAGATATCTCTGTCGCTCATACGCATACGGTTCCACATACTTCTGTCCTCAAAAGCTTTACCTAGACCCTTCTTTTTGATTTCATCGATAAAGTCTCCCACTGTTCTTTGTGAGAAGTTGTAGTAGTCACTCATCTGTTTAAGCTTTTTATAGATGCTTGTAGGTTTCTCGTCTGACCAGTCAGAGAGTTGTATGACATAGTCTTTGTCATAGCTAAATGGTTCTTTTTTCTTAGGCAAAATGACGATAGCCCCATACAGACCTGTTTGCTCTTGAAAGCCAGAATGGCTATGATACCAGTAGGTACCATGCTGTCGTACGGTAAAAGTATAGGTAAACGTTGTGTTAGGTGCAATACCATCAAAACTAATACCCGGCACTCCATCCATATCTGTCGGCAAGATAATCCCATGCCAGTGGATAGAAGAGCTTTTTTCAAGTCTGTTTGTCACATGCAGTGTAATGGTATCCCCCTCTTGCCATATGAGGGTAGGTCCAGAAATTTGCCCATTGACAGTGGTAGCAACTGCCTCTTCGCCTGTGAGATTTACAGAAGTATAGTCAATGGTAAGAAAAAACTCTTTACCTCTGAGTGTATCTGTATTTGAAATGCTTTTATGTGTACTTTTTGCTTCTATGGTACTTGTGCTAAGTGCCAGTAATGAAGTTGCCGCCAAGCCTTTAACAAAGGTTCTTCTTTGCATGTGTAGTCCTTTATGCTTATCTTAGAGATAGTTTACAATATTAGTGTGTATGTAATGTGTCCATGACATACACGCAATATACACGTAGTTATACTATCATCATTTTATAGCCTATAAAGGAGTTATGATGGATACTACAACGAAAGATGTCGTTTGTGACATGGAAATTTCACCCGATACTCAATTTTTTACAGAATATAATCATAAAAAATATTATTTTTGTTCTATAGATTGCCAAGGCAAGTTTATAGACAATCCTGAAACCTATATAGTGCATGAACATGATGAAAATTGTTCTTCCTGTACACCACTGGAATATGCTACTATTCCTCCGGCTGGAATGAAAAAAGAACAAGATAATGATGCGATGTACACTTGTCCTATGCACCCAGAAATACAACAAATTGGTCCAGGTACTTGTCCTAAATGTGGGATGGCACTAGAGCCTATGACTGTAAGTGCAGAAGAAGGAGACGACGAAGAGTTACTTGATATGACAAAACGTTTTAAAATAAGTAGCATTTTGGCTCTACCTGTATTTTTATTAGCAATGGTGGCAGATTTGGCACCTTCATGGCTACCGTCATGGTTAGAGATGTCTACGGTACAGTGGATTATGTTTGCATTGGCAACACCAGTCGTACTTTGGGGTGGTTGGCCGTTCTTTGTCAGAGGTGTAAACTCTGTAAAAACATGGAACCTCAATATGTTTACCCTCATAGCCCTAGGTATTGGTGCGGCATGGCTCTATAGTATGGTAGCACTTCTATTTCCTCACATTTTCCCTCCTGAAATGCAGATGCAAACATCTACAGGAGTAGGACTTGTGGATGTCTATTTTGAAGCTGCAGCAGTCATAGTGGCATTGGTATTGTTAGGACAAGTACTTGAACTACGTGCGCGCTCTCAAACCAATACTGCCATACAAATGCTTCTGGGTCTTGCTCCAAACACAGCGCGTATCGTACGTGAAGATGGGAGTGAAGAGGACATCGCTTTAGAAGATGTTCAGGTAGGTGATGTCTTACGTATACGCCCAGGAGATAAAGTACCAGTAGACGGTAAAGTTATTGAAGGTGAAAGTAATATAGATGAATCTATGGTGACAGGTGAACCTATAGCCGTTGCCAAGAAAGAGGGTGATGAAGTCATAGGTGCAACCGTCAATGCCACAGGTTCTTTACTTATACGGGCAGAAAAAGTCGGAGCAGATACTTTACTCTCTCAGATAGTGGATATGGTCGCCAATGCACAGCGTTCACGCGCACCCATACAAAAACTCGCAGATATTGTCTCAGGATATTTTGTACCTATTGTAGTGCTTGTGGCTATTTTTGCATTTGTGGCTTGGTATATGTGGGGTCCTGAACCTCGTTTAGCCTATGCTGTTGTCAGTGCAGTGGCGGTGCTTATCATTGCTTGTCCTTGTGCTTTGGGACTTGCTACGCCTGTCTCTATCATGGTGGGTACGGGTAAAGGGGCTTCTATGGGAGTACTCATTAAAAATGCAGAAGCATTAGAGATACTTGAAAAAGTAGATACCTTGGTGGTCGATAAAACAGGTACACTCACTGAAGGAAAACCTAAACTGGTTACCGTTGAGGTAGAAGATGGCGTAGATGAAAACCTACTCTTAAAGGTAGTAGCAACACTTGAACAGTCCAGTGAGCACCCTTTAGCCGAAGCCATCGTTGAAGGTGTGAAAGAAAGAGGGATTACCCTTAGTAAAACAAAAAACTTTCAGTCTGTTACTGGGCAGGGGGTTACTGGAGAAGTGGATGGCATACAAGTAGCTATAGGAAACTACAAGTTACTTGAAGGGCTGGGCATTGAAGTAAATAAGTTACAAAATCTGGCTGAGGCGTATAGAGAAGAGGGACAGACGGTCATACTCATCGCACTTGATGGTAAAGCATCTGGTGTTGTAGGGGTGATGGACCCTATTAAAGAGAGTACTCCTGAAGCGATACGTGCGTTGCATCTTCAAGGCATTAAAGCCGTGATGCTTACAGGAGACAACAAAGTCACCGCTGGGGCAGTGGCAAGCAAACTTGGTATCGATAGAGTACAGGCAGAAGTCTCCCCAGAAGAGAAGTCTAAAGTGGTAGAAGAACTCCAAAGTGAAGGAAAAATAGTCGCTATGGCAGGGGATGGAGTAAATGATGCTCCTGCACTTGCCAAAGCACATGTGGGTATTGCCATGGGTACAGGAACAGATGTGGCGATGGAGTCCGCAGGTGTTACTTTGGTCAAAGGTGATTTAACAGGGATTGTCAGAGCCATCAAATTAAGTCGCGGTACGATGAAAAATATACGTCAAAATCTCTTCTTTGCCTTTGTGTATAATGCTATAGGTGTACCTATCGCTGCGGGTGCCTTGTACCCTGCATTTGGATTATTGCTTTCTCCAGTGATTGCCGCAGCAGCGATGAGTTTTTCTTCGGTATCCGTTATATCAAACTCTCTACGCTTAAGAAAATTAGAATTATAAGTGCTATAGAATATGACACAAGGAATGAGATGAAGATATTACTTATGGAAGACGACCCTGTTTTAGGGGAGATAGTGGCAGATTATCTGCAGGGCTATTATGAAACAGACAGAGCATTTGACTCTGTTGAGGCGCAAGAGTTCATTGATGAAAAGCGTTATGACTTATTTATCTTTGACATTAATGTCCCTGGTAAGTCAGGGGTGGAACTACTTGAAGAGTTACGTTCATTTAATGATACAACACCGGCCATCATCATTACTGCCTACGCAGATACAAAACACTTAAAAGAAAGTTTTGATGCTGGGGCACATGATTATATTCGTAAGCCTTTTGATCTTGAAGAGTTAAAGCTTCGTATAGAAAAGAGTAGAATTCTTTTTAATATTGAGCAAGATAAACCTATTAAACTTACAGAAACACTTACATATTATCCACGAAAATATGTGGTGAGTGATAGCGTAAAAGAGTTAACGTTGCGCCCTAAAGAAGCAAAGATTTTAGATTATTTTATTGCACATCCGGGGAGACTTATCAGCCAAGAAGAATTGGTACAAAATATTTGGGAGTTTGATGAGTTACCCAGTGATGCTACATTACGTTCATACATTCGTAAACTACGTGAAGTGATAGGAGGTGACAAAATAGTCACACAGCGTGGTATGGGATACCGATATGAATGATTTGGAGAGACGTAGTTTTTACTCTTTTCTGGGACTTTATCTTGCCTCTTCTTTTTTATTTTTAATACTTATTGGGTACTGGTACTATGTTGCACAGAAGAATGCACTCGAAAATGAAATGCACTATAAACTTCAACATATTACGGATGTAAAGTCAGGTGAAATTATCATGGCACATATGCAAGGGAAAACACTTAAAACTATGAACGTGCCTAAAGACATCATTTTGGCACTTGTGAACAGTGCTGGTGTGGTAGTTGATGGTACACTAGTACTAAAAAATATACCAAAACAATCAGGCTATCTTCATGAAAATGGTTACGAGATTTTTGTTTCCGATGCACCTAGAGAACATTTAAATATCAAATATGTTGTTGCACAGTCTAATACACTGTCTCGTACTTTGACAAATCTTCAAAAGAGTGTCTTGACTGTGATGATAATCGTTGCTATCATTTTAGCAACCATCGCTTGGGTACTCTCTAAGCTTTTTATGAAACCTATTAGAGAAAAAGTCGAACAGATAGAACGTTTTATTAATGACGTAACCCATGAGTTAAACACTCCAATTACCTCACTCTCTATGTCAGCAAATCAAGCATTGAAACTAGGTGAATGTACTAAGAAAATGCTTAACAATATTTCCATAAGTACCAAGCAAATTTATGATATTTATCGTTCACTTACCTATTTAAATTTTTCAACTAAAAAAGATATTTCTGAAGCAGTTAAGTTAGATAAAATTTTAAGAAAAAGTATTGAGTATTACCGCCCTTTAGCTGAGATAAAACGTATTGGTTTTGAGTTGGACGCGGAAGGTACCATTCTAACTATTCCAGAGTCTCAGATTACCTTGTTATTTGGTAACCTCATTGGAAATTCCATTAAGTATTCTTCTCCTAAATCAACGATAAAAGTTACATTGAAAAATAGAATATTTACAATTTCAGATGAAGGTATAGGCATAGAAAAAGATAAACAAAAAGAAATATTTGAAAAATTCAAGCGTGGCACTGAGTATAGTGGTGGTTTTGGAATAGGGCTCAATATTGTTAAGAGTATTTGTGATAAGTATAAGGTTAAAATAGAATTACATTCTACTGTAGGAAAAGGTACAAAGTTTAAATTGTTCTTTCCCAGTAAATAATGAACTGACTTTTTTAATACCTACACATTACGTACACGTAAAAAATATATGATACATAAAACATTTAAATTGAGGTTCATATGAAATTATTAATTAGGACAACTACTATCTTTGTAGTTTTGTTAAATACAAGCATCTTGGCAGGTATTTTACCTATTCCCCCTTTGGCACCATACACAATGGTAAATGGTGTAAAAATATTCAATATGAATATCCAACAGTCTTCAACGCAGTTTTTTTCTGGTGTGAATACAACAACTTATGGTATCAATAGTCATGTTCTTGGACAGACTATACGCATGCATGATGGAGACAAGATAAAGATAAACTATAAAAATAATTTATCAGAAGCTACTACCATGCACGGACATGGTATGCATATACCTGCTATTATGGATGGAGGTCCTAAAAATAAAATACAGCCTGGAGCTACATGGACAGCATCCTATATAGTAAAACAACCAGCTTCAACCAACTGGTATCATCCACATCTTATGGGTAAAACTGCTAGACAGGTTTATATGGGGCTTGCAGGTATGATTATTATTGATGATGATACTAGTGATGCATTGGCACTTCCTAAAACATATGGAGTGGATGATATTCCTTTAATTATTCAAGACAAACGTTTTACGGCGAGTAAGCAAATAAACTATGCTCCATCACGCATGGAAGTCATGAGAGGGTACACCTCGAGAACCATGATGATTAATGGCTCCATAAATCCGACAGTCAGCGTAAAAGATAAACAAATACGATTTAGAGTACTTAATGGTTCAAACAGTAGTTTGTATAATTTACAGTTTTCAGATGGTAGAAGTTTTAAGCAAATAGCAACAGATGGTGGTTTTTTGGAAAAACCTGTAAATTTAAGTAGTTTGCTGTTAAGTCCAGGTGAAAGAGCTGAAATAGTTGTAAACTTTAGTGGTGATTTAGGGAGTAGCATAAGGTTAAGAGAAACCAGAAATAATATGAATATTATGACTATTAATGTAAATAGTACATCCTCTGGAGTGACAACCATCCCCTCAACTTTAAATAGTTTAACAAAATATCGTGCTATTGATGCTGTCAGAACACGTAACTTTTTACTCAACACCGTGGGCGGAGGTATGATGGGAAAAATGGCTATTAATGGTAGAACATTTAACCTGAGTCGTATTGACAATGTTGTACCTGTAAATGATATCGAAATATGGAACATTCGAAATACAATGAACCTAGAACATAATTTTCATATACATGCCATACATTTTATGATACTTGAACGCAATGGTAGTCCTGCCGGTGTAGCATCTAATGAAAAAGGATATAAAGATGTAGTACGTATTCCACCAAATAGTTCAGTTAAAGTCATTTTAAAAATGAAAGATTATATTGATTCCAACAATGGCTATATGTATCATTGTCATTTTTTAGAACATGAAGATGATGGTATGATGGGACAATTTACTGTGGTACAAAATCCTCAAAATCCTGTTTTTAAACGGGTTCCTGTTGTCTCAGATGACATAGTTACGATGGTGCCATCGCCTCTACCTCTAAATGCTGTTACTTATTAAAGTATTGGTGATTATTTTATATTTATGATTTTTTTAATATAGTAAATCAATCTTCCTCTAGATTTTTAGGATTCACACTCGACAGTGTAAATATATCCATACTCAAAAAAGCCTATCTCTCCTGAGAGTTTATAAGAGAATATGCCAAATACGATGCAACCCTGTGGTAGCAGAAAAAAGAAACATTTGGCATTTTTTTCAAACTTTTCCAAGAGGTGTGCATGAAACTGCGTTTCTAGGAGTTTCAGATAATGTTTAGAGTAAAACAATAGATAAAAAATCCCCAATTTCACTGACTTTATAAGTAATGAAAAAATAGACCATGGGTATACAACATTGTGAGTGGAGAGAACTTAATGGAGTGAAAAGATAGTAAATGTTTATCAGCTAACCCCTATAATATGGCAATAATCAAAAGTATGATTAAGCCTATCTTACTGCGTTTTTAAAAAGAAGTTTTTATCTCTTTCATGAAAAATACTACAATTCTTTACACTTTTGGTCAATATACTCTTGAATAAATTTACGTACATCAGCATAGACAAAAGAGTCTTTGTATCCATCTATCTTTCCACCACTTGCGTTGACATGTCCACCACCATTTCCGATATGTGCTGCCATGGCTGAGACGTCTAGTTTGTTGTTAGAGCGTAAAGAGAAATTTCCTCTAAAGTTTACATCCATATAGAAAGCATAGTCTTCGTTGGCTACCATGGAAGCATTTCCTATGATGGAGGCATTTCCTACGTTATAGCCCAAGATACCCTTATGACCTTTGTAGGTAATGGTAAGACGCTGTTTATCCTGTGTAAGTAAGTCTGTAACATAAGTCGCAACCAAGTTGTCTTTGGTGTCATTTTTTTCTTGTTTAAAAAAGGATTTTTTGATTTGGTGTAAGGCATCATCAAGTTTGATAGGTGCATCCTCAAAATCGACCAAATCTTTTGCTGCATCTATCATAGAGAGTTTAAATGCTCTGTCTTGTGCAGGGAATAAAATACGTCCTATCTCTCTTGCGCCAGATATCATGCCTAACATGACTTTACCATACTCAAAGAGTTCGTCATCACTCAGCCAAATGTCTATGGCATTGATGGCTTTGACGATACGTGCTAAACTATTCTCTTTATCAAAGCCATAATGCGTTTGAAGCCAGTCGTAGGTAATAAGTGTGGCACAACGCGTTGTATCTAGCTTGTACCATGCGAAACGCTCAGCAGCACTGGCTCCCGTAGCATGGTGGTCAAGAAGCTGTAATTTCGCCCCGATACGCACAGCCTCTTTTTCTATCCAATTTCCCTCTTTTGTAGTGAGGTTAAGATCTGTAATGAGTATGAGCGATTCAATATCATCCCCATGTATAAACTTATCTTGTTCTATTTTCTTGACTATTTCACCCAAACGTGCAGGTACTTCTGGTCCATAGTTGGCATTATAGCAGTCTATGGTGTCAAAGCATTGTTGCGAGAGGTATTGACAGCTATAGCCATCGAGATCTATGTGTGAGAGGTGGTAGACGTGTTGTTGCATTTTTTTGTGCCTTATTAAAATTAAATATCAGTGTATTATAGCGTAGGGTCGATATTATCGACCATTGCTTAGGTAATGAAGAGGACTAAAGTATATCGCTAAGCATCAAACCATTAAGAAAATCATCTATTTTAGTTTGGAAATTTGCTAAAAAAGGAGAAATGGCACAAGAACCTATACTTCCATTAGGACATGAAGCTGAATATTGCGTACAATCAAATACTGCAGGTGTTTTTCCCTCTGCCGCAAAAATAATCTCATTGATAGAGATTTCTTCTATTGTTTTGGCTAAAATAAACCCACCATGTGCACCTTTACGGGATTCCAAAATACCCTGTTTTGCTAAACTTTGTAATATTTTGGCTAAAAAACTTTTAGGGATAGAGAGTTCATTTGCTAACTGCTCTGCACCCAAAGGAGTATCAGCCTTACGTAAAACATCTAAAGAGAGCAGCGCATATTCACTTGCACGTGTTAATAACATAATAATGCCTTCATATCAATTAGGAGTATTTTACTCTAATATAGATTAAGTAGGCATTATACTGGGCATATAGGGTACCTCTAAGGCACAGATAAGCTTAACCCACTATAATTGCGAACTCATTTTGAGAATTAAATACCAATCAGGAGGTCATTATGGCTTTAGATCAGGCGAAAAAAGCAGAAATTATTGCTAAGTACGCAAGAGGCGAAAACGATACAGGTTCAACAGAAGTGCAAGTTGCTCTTTTAACAGAAAGAATTACTTACCTTACAGATCACCTTAAAACAAACAAAAAAGATCACTCTTCAAGACTAGGACTACTTAAACTAGTAGGTCAAAGAAGAAGACTTATGAGATACTTGAAAAAAGTAGATCTAAAAAGATGGAATACTATCAAAGCAGACTTAGGAATTCGTAACTAAGTTTATATCTTATTTTTTTACTGAATCCTTGAATAAAATGGATTCAGTTAGCTGCTTAATGTAGCTTCCCTCATTTATGTAGCCTAACCTCTAAAAATCCAATCAAAAACATCTAATAATTTAAAAATTAATATTAAGCATTTTAATTTACTGTAATATATGCAAGAAACTCAACAAAAAAACAAAGGTAATACTATGGCATACAATGAACTAAACGAAGAAGAAAAATATGTTATTTTAAACAAAGGAACAGAGCGTTCTTTTACAGGAAAATTTTGGGATCATCATGAAGATGGAATGTACACATGTCGGCAGTGTAATGCAGACCTGTTCCCTTCAGATACCAAGTTTGACTCAGGTACAGGATGGCCTAGTTTTGATGATGCGGTAGAGGGTGTAGTAACAGAAGTACCCGATGCAGATGGCAGACGTGTAGAGATAGTCTGTACAAACTGTGGTGGTCACCTTGGGCATGTCTTTAAAGGTGAGAGAATGACAGAAAAAAGTACACGCCACTGTATCAACTCTGTCTCTTTGGATTTTGTGGCTAAAGGGTAACATTTAGCCATCATACCTGAAAATAGGCATACTTCTAAGATAAAATAGTACTATCATAGATATACTATCTTATGATTAAAGAAAGTGCGAAGATATTTGTAGGGGATTTAAAAAACGCTTTTAAAGACCTGCTTCCCATTATCATTGTTGTTGCCCTATTTCAAGGTGCCATTATCCAAGCTATGCCTGCAAACCTAAGCTCTATCGTTATAGGGCTTGTCATCGTAGCAGTGGGGCTTGCACTCTTTATACGCGGTTTGGAACTGGGTATCTTTCCCATTGGTG
The DNA here is from genome assembly GCA_026991605.1 of Sulfurovum sp. Taxonomy (GTDB): domain Bacteria; phylum Campylobacterota; class Campylobacteria; order Campylobacterales; family Sulfurovaceae; genus Sulfurovum. The sequence continues at coordinate 8,527 of JALXBG010000039.1, read as the reverse complement.
AAGGACTCGCTGTTGACTTTGCTAAAAAAGGCTCAGTGTTTTGGCTTTTGCTCTTTGCTTTTACCATAGGTTTCTCCACTACTGTTGCAGAACCCGCACTCATAGCCATTGCAGATAAAGCTGCACTTATTTCCCATGGTTTGATTGATGCCTTTTGGCTTCGTATGACTGTGGCTCTCTCTGTTGGGTTCGCCATTGCTTTAGGAACACTGCGTATCTTACTAGGGCATCCTATCGCCTACTACATCATAAGCGGATATATTCTAGTGGTGCTTATCACTTTTTTTGCCCCCAAAGAAATTATCGGACTTGCTTATGACAGTGGGGGTGTAACGACTTCTACGGTTACGGTACCTCTTGTAGCTGCTTTGGGTATCGGTCTGGCATCAAGTATTAAAGGGCGTAACCCTGCTATAGATGGTTTTGGACTTATTGCTTTTGCTTCACTGACACCTATGATATTTGTACAGATCTATGGCATCATCGTCTATAATTTTATAGATGCACCTACTGTACAAACTGCTCTTACCGTAGTCACTGAAGGAGACAAAGTTGTTGCAAGCACCTATATTTTTTCTGCTTACGATACCTTTATGGCTTTGGTAGGTACCATTAAAGATGTTACACCTATTTTAGTGGTTATCTTCTTTTTCCAATATATCATTATCAAAAAGCCTGTGGCACACTTGCACAAGATTATCACGGGTATCATCATGGTGATACTTGGTCTGTATGCTTTCATTGTAGGGCTTGAAATGGGTCTTTTCCCCATAGGAGAAACCATCGCCTTCCAACTGACAGGTATGGGAAATAACCTACTGATCTATCTCTTTGCCTTTCTCATAGGTTTTTCCACCACCATGGCTGAACCTGCACTCCTTGCCATCGCCATTAAAGCAGAAGAGATAAGTGAAGGGAATATTAAACAAAATGTACTTAGAATGGTAGTAGCACTTGGTGTAGCTGTGGGTATTGCTTTAGGTGCTTATAGACTGGTATCAGGTGATCCTATACACTATTATATCATTGGAGGATATATTTTGGTTATACTTTTTACCTATTTTGCACCCAAGTACATTGTGCCTATCGCCTATGATTCTGGAGGAGTTACAACGTCTACGGTTACGGTGCCTCTTGTAGCAGCGTTAGGTCTTGGACTTGCAGAAAACATTGAAGGACGAAATCCACTCATTGATGGTTTTGGTCTCATCGCCTTTGCATCACTCTTTCCCATGCTTACTGTGATGGGATATGGCATACATGCTGAATATTATAAGAAGAAAAAAGAAAAACAATCCCAACTTGAAGGAGAAGTATCATGAAATTTACCGCACTCATCGCTGTCATACAGGACAAAGATGAAGAAGCAGCCATAGAGGTTGCCAAAGGACACGGCGCTGGTTCAGTCACCATTTTACATGGTAGAAGCATTGGACTAGAAGAGAAAAAAGTCTTTTTTGGATTAACCCTGGAAGAGAACGTCTCTGCACTTATGTTTATCTTGCCACGTAAACTGTCAATGAAAGTCATGAAAGCACTTCGTGATAAGTTTGACATAGACAACCCTGAAAATGGTGGTTTTGCTTTTACCTTTCCTTTGAGCCACGTTGCTGGACTGGATACCAAAGAGCTTCATAAATTTGAAGACGATATTAAATGTATGTTATAAAGGAGATACAATGCTAGTAAAAGATGTAATGACCCCAAAAGAAAAACTCATTTCAGTAAATTCGATTGCCACAGTAAGAGAGGCGATGAAACTTATGCGTACACATTCGGTACGTTCGGTTATTGTAGATAAAGCACAAGTTGATGGCGCTTATGGGCTAGTAACTTTTAAAAATATTTTACAAAGTATTGTTGCAGAAGATGGTGACATCGATCTACTTAATGTCTATGATATCGCAGCCATCCCTGCCCTCACTGTCTCCTCACAACTTAATGTAAAATATGCAGCAAAAATGATGGTAAATTCAAGCATAAAACGTCTATTGGTAGTAGATAACAATGAACTTCTAGGTATACTTACTATGACTGACATCATTGAAATCCTTATGGATAGTGTTGAATAGAACTATCTTTTTATTTTAGGAAAAGTGAGTTTGAAGATACTCCCTTTTCCTTTTTTAGATTCAAGATCTAACTTAATTTTATAGCGTTTACATATAGATAAAACAATATTTAACCCTATGCCAAAACCACCACGTTCATCATTTGCACGGTAATAACGTCTAAAGATATCCTCTTGCATCTTCTCATCTATCCCAATACCTGTATCCTTTACTTTAAGTACATTGTTTTTAAGCGTTACCGTAATAGTATCTCCTACATCAGAGTACTTAATGGCATTGGAGATGAGATTGTCTATAAGTCTATGTACAGAACGTTTAGGCATATGAATTTTTGTAGCATCCAAATCCATCTCTATTTTCAAACGTTTAGACTCTATCAGCTCTTTAATAAATTCTATACGCTCTTCAACAATCTTAGCCAAACACAAATCTTCCGAAGGTTCTACCCCACCTTCAAGTCTATAGGTTAAAGAGCCATACATCGTACTAAGCCGTTTGGCCGAGGCTTCAAGACGTTTCATTTTCTTAGGTTCTACATTGCGTAAAGACTGAATGGTCATAAGAATAGCAGAGATAGGCGTATTGAGTTCATGTGTGGTATCGGAGATAAACTTGTCAAGAGACTCTATCTGTTCACGTACAGGTTGTAAAAACAGTCTACCTAAAAAATATCCTACTATTCCCATAAGAATAAAAGAAAAAACCAAATATCCTATAATTTTGATACGTAAAGCATCCAAATCTTTTGCTAAATAATTCTCTTCTAATACAATGTAACGGACACCCAAATGTGCACTTTTGTCTTCCGTGATAGTATAACATTTCATATTTTTCATAAAGAAATCTGTATCAAACCGTCCAACTTCATCTATCTCTGTGTAGATAGGTTTTTTATTCTCATCATAATACCCTGCCTGAAAACGGCAATGCTTTAGATTTTGAAGAAATTTCGTTTTATCGAATAGTTTTAATGTGTGTGCATCATTTTTCATCGCTTTCATCACAATTTTGGAAGTCAGATTCCGTGCTTGGTACATCATTTCAAACTTCATTGCTGATTTCATAGAAGCACGATTGTTTTCAAAAAACAGATACCCAATGATAGCTAGCAATACAAATACTGACACTAGATAAACAGATAAAAATCTAAAGAGAGAAGTTCTTTCATACGACGTTAAAACGATAACCTTCTCCTTTTATATTGTCAAAATACTCTTTTTCAAACATTTTTCTAAGGTTCTTAATATAGGTGCGGATAGTTGCATGTGTAGGGATACTCTCATCATCCCATACATTTTCTATAATCTCATCACAAGAGATAATCTTGCCTTCATTACGGATAAAGTACTCTAAAACCTGTGCTTCTTTCTGACGCATTTCTATCACTTTATCACCCATAAAGACCTGATGTGCTTTAGGGATAAACTTCATACCGTCAAACTCTATCTCTTCTTGGAGTCTATACAATCTAACAATGTGTTCTATTCGGGCATTAAGTTCTTCAAGTTCAAAAGGTTTACGCAGATAATCATCAGCTCCTAAATCAAAGCCTTTTTTCAAGTCATCAATGCCTGCAAGGGAAGTGATGTAAATAGCAGGGGTTGTATTGCCTATCTCACGTAAGTAAGAAAGTATCTCAAAACCATCTATGTTTGGAACATTTACATCTAAAAGTAACATATCATAAGAACCTGCACCTATGGCATCTAAAGCTTTTTCTCCGTCAAAATAGCTTTCCACATCATAGCCTTGTTCAACAAGAAATTCTTCTATAATCTCTTGTAAAATGACATCATCTTCCAACAACAGTATTTTCATTACCTACCTTTGCATATATTCTATATACGTATAGTAACATACTCTCTGTGTAAGGGAGTACACAAAGGAGGAATGAAATACTCCTACAATCCTTTAGCATTCCTAAATTCCGATATCTCACTCTCTACCATACCATCAATCATTCGAACATACAAGTCATTAATGAGATTTGGAGAAAGATCTAATTCAATAGCTTGTTGTCTCACAGCAGAGATGACATCAGATATTCTATCTTCTGCTTTTACTTCCTCAATACTTGTTTTAAAATGTGCTATTTGCTTGATATATTCATTTCTTTTGGCAATAAGTTCAACAATCTCTTTATCTACTGCATCAATCTCTATTCTTGCTTCATCTAGTGTATTACACTTTTTAATTTCCATTATTTCTATCCTCATTCAGTCATTAGTTTGTTTAGGGAACCTCTCATAACAGGAGATGTTCCCTATATTATAACCTAAAAAACAGACTTTATATGCTTTTAGATATAATTAAAATATGAAAAATAACAACCCCATACTCTTATCCCTCATGACTGCTACTTTGCTCTCAATTCAACCACTATATGCGTCCAACGACCAAAATACCACAGAAAGTAAAGACTGGATTGTTTTACCTTATGCATTTTCAAGTGCATCTACAGGATTAGCCGGTGGTATTGGGGTTATTAAACAAGGATTGTTACAACCACAAACAACCATGGTTGCTTCTCTATTTGGAGGGACAGACCAAGATGTAGTCACCAATGGCATACCAGGTACTGAAAACTTCTCTGGTGGTTTTTTTGCATTTTCTGACTATAAACTTCCTTTTACAAACAGACTCTTTTTTTCAGTTATAGCTCTTAAAAGCTTTTTCCCTAAACAAAAATACTACTTTGAAGGGACAAACAACTCCAACCCAAATAATGCACTCACCACAGCAGGTAAATCAAACTTTATCAATACAACGTTTGAATATGTACTGCCTATAGGTGAAGGACTTGAGAATCCTGAAGGGCTATATAGACTTCAAGATGGTTTTGCACAGGGTCGAGAAGGATATGGTAATGACACTCCATTTGTCACAGGAAGAACCTCTGTAGGAATCAAAACATTCTACAAGGAAGACAGTTTTGAAAACTGGTCTGCCTTTGAACTTTGGAAAAACCAGACAAGTGATTCTACTCCTGTTTGGAATACCAACGGTTTGCGATTTTTCTTAAGCCATGACAATACAGACTATGACTTAAATCCTTCAAGAGGATACCACTTTGACCTCCAATACTCAAAAGACTTTGGCAAAGGTGACTCTATACAAAGCTGGGATTTTCTGGAGTTTAAATTTAACAAATATTATTCACTGGATACATTTTCTTTTACTCAACAAAATGTCTTAGCACTAAGTATTTGGACAGGATACTCATTTTCATGGGATAGTGAAAATGAGATAGCACCAGGTATCGCAAAAAATCGTCCTCCAACATGGGAAGGTCCAAGACTCGGTGGTTTCTTTCGTATGAGAGGGTATGAGAATAACCGTTTCTCAGACAAAGCAGTTTTTTATGCTACTGCAGAATATAGAGCGATACTCGACTATACCCCTCTAAAGAAAAACAGTTTGGTGCCTGTTGCAGTAGATTGGTTTCAAGTGGTTGCTTTTGTAGAAGCAGGACGTGTCAATGATAAATATAATTTTGATTTGTTAACCGATTTGAAGTATGATGCAGGTATCAGTCTTCGTGCTATGGTTGCACAACTTCCTGTACGTTTTGACATTGCTTACGGTGATGAAGGTGCAAATATGTGGGTGATGATACAACACCCATTTGATTTTTAACCTCTGCCATTCATAACAAAAAGAGACAATCACCTATATATAGATAATTTTACCCTAAACACAAGCAATTATTCTCAAATAAAACATCGAATATATTATTTTAAATCAGCACTTAGAAAAAATCCTAAGTGCTTAATACTATTTGATTCCTAATTGGACAACATATGATAAACTGCTGGAAGCCAACCAAGTCCGTCTGTAGTTTTAAATGTAACAGTCTGTCTTGTTTTACCACCATAACCATTATTTGCTATGATAACTGCTGTATATTCAGTACCACTTTGAAGATTTTTAAAGGTATATCTTGTTGTATCTTCAGGTACTGTAGCAATGAATTTACCATTGAGATAGATATCATAGGCAATTTCATAGTAACTATCTACCCAATGTACTTCTGCTGTATGATCCTTGACATTATGTGAGTGGATAGTATAGAAACCTTGCGTACATATAGCACATGGTATAACTGGTGTTGGGGTACAGTTACATCCTACTTTGGTTGTACTTTCTATAAAGTCATTAAGTACATCTGTTTCTCCGACACCTACTGTAACATTAATTGTATTAAGTAAATTATTCGTTGATTCATTGTCTGCACCACCTTCGTTTTCACTTACATCATAATATCCTCTGGGTTGCGATTCTTGAATATAATAATTCCCAGGAGGTGCTACAAATTTGTAGTTACCATTTGCATCTGTGGTTGTTCTTGCAACTTCATTACCATTAGTATCAAACAGTACAAGTGTCACATTTGCTATAGGGCTAAGATTTCCATTACTATCTGTTTTACTTACATTTCCCGTAATCGAACCTAAATATTTTTCTTCAATAAAATCATTATGTATATCATCTTCACCCGCTGCTACATGTCCTGCAATTGCATTAACAATACCATTGTTAGGTTTATCATTATCTGAACCACCTTCATTTTCCGAAACATTTTGTAATCCTGATGGCTGTGTTTCAACAGTAACATAATCACCTGCTGGAAGATTAGTGAAACTATAATTACCATGACTATCTGTAGTTGTCGTACCTATAAGCACACCATCAGATGGATTACCATCTCCATTTGGATCACTATAGAGTTTAATCACTACATTTGCAAGATTTACATCTCCGATTCCATTATGGTTGGTGTCTTGAGAAACATTTCCTGTCCAGCTTCCTGGTTCTTCTTCTACAAAGTCGTTGTTTACATCATCTTCACCTACTGAAATAGTCCCAGCTATAGCATTTATAATTCCATTATCTACTTTATCATTATCTGCGCCACCTTCATTTTCACTCACATTTAAGAGTCCTACTGGTTGTGTTTCAACTGCCACATAATCACCTGGTATAAGGTCAATAAATTTGTAGGTACCATTAATATCTGTAATAGTAGTTCCTATCAATGTACCATCGCTAAAGTCACCATCTCCATTTGGGTCTGTGAATAATTTTATGGTAACACCAACTAAATTTATATCTCCATTATCATCATTGTTAGTATCTTTAGAAACATTACCACTCCAAGTTCCCAATCCAAAGAACCCAAAGTCAACAGTCATGTTACCATTATCATCATCCGCATCATCTAAAGTATCTGTACCCGCAAGACCGTTTACTTCTATTGGTTCTGTACCACCATCGAGCGTCACTGTACCAGAAGTATAAATCTTGTTTACATTGTCTATAGTTTCAATATTAGAATCATTATCTACATCATCATCTGCATTAGCATTTTGATTCGCAGCTGGGGTATATCCCGGTACACCACTCATATCTACTTGTACTTTATAATCCCCTTCTGGAAGACTATCAAAGAAGTATGTACCATTTGCATCTGTAGTTTGGGCAGGTACACCTGTTACTACTGTGCCATTGGCTTCAAGCAAGGTTACTACTGCACCTGCAATACCTGGCTCACCTGCATCTTGTATACCATCATTATCTAGGTCACTCCATATAACCGACCCCATGCTCACAGCTTCCACATGGTAGTGTGAAGGATCAGAAGCATTAACATCAGTACCCGTAACATTACCCTCACCTGAGACCATGGCATTATTTTCATAGAGACCCAATACACTTACAGTATCTGTCTTCTGACACATCATTGTCTCATTCATTGCAAGGGTTGTTTTTGGACAAGAGATTGATCCCTCTTTATCATCATTAAGTGCTATATTAATGAGTACTTCTGTACCTGTATTAGTGATATTATAATCCCAAGTAACCGTGTCTCCTATATGTAGCTCTAGTCCTGTACTAGCATCTGCATCATCACCATTGGTTGACTTCTCTACATCAATGGATGGTGTCGGATTAAAGAACCCAAAGTCAACAGTCATGTTACCATTATCATCATCCGCATCATCTAAAGTATCTGTACCCGCAAGACCGTTTACTTCTATTGGTTCTGTACCACCATCGAGCGTCACTGTACCAGAAGTA
>JALXBG010000039.1:0-277 GCA_026991605.1 Sulfurovum sp. | reverse complement strand
GCATCTGTAGTTTGGGCAGGTACACCTGTTACTACTGTGCCATTGGCTTCAAGCAAGGTTACTACTGCACCTGCAATACCTGGCTCACCTGCATCTTGTATACCATCATTATCTAGGTCACTCCATACTACTGATCCAAGACTGACGACTTGCACAAGACCAAAGTCCACAGTCATGTTCCCTGAAAGATCTGCTACACTTCCTGCTGCACCGTCGCTGTCATCACCCTCCTGGGTATCCGCCTCTTGTGGTTCACCACCTGCAGTCAGGGTAAAGG
>JALXBG010000038.1 GCA_026991605.1 Sulfurovum sp. | reverse complement strand
ATAGAGCCATGTGAAAATGGTCGAATTTATAAAATAGAGAGTTGAAATGCACACACTTGAAGCCATAAACCTTGCCAAAACCATTAAAAAAACACAAATCGTGCATGATATCTCTCTTCGTGTCAAATCGAAAGAGATAGTAGGACTTCTTGGTCCCAACGGTGCGGGTAAAACTACCTCTTTTTACATGGTATGTGGACTAACGGATGCAACAGAAGGTGAAGTTTTTTTAGATGGAGAAGATATTACAAAGCTTCCACTGAGTGCGAGAGCACAGATGGGGATAGGCTATTTACCACAAGAATCGAGTATCTTTAAAGATTTGAGTGTGGAAGAAAACCTGCTTATTGCCGCTGAGGCATTGGATTTAGCAGAAGAGACCATTAAACCGCGTATAGAAAAGCTTCTTGAGATTTTTAATATTGAGCCTATTCGTTCACGTTTAGGGATTCGTCTGAGTGGTGGAGAGAGAAGAAGGGTAGAGATAGCGCGTGCCTTGGTAGGAGAGCCTAAGTTTTTACTCCTTGATGAACCTTTTGCAGGGGTGGATCCTATCGCTGTGATTGATATACAAAATATTATCTCTCAGCTTGTAGAACTTGATATGGGGATACTTATTACCGACCACAACGTGCGTGAGACATTAAGTATCTGTGACAGAGCCTATGTCATGCGTGCTGGTGAAATGTTGGCTACAGGAACATCTGATGAAATAGCCAATGATGAAAATGTACGTAAACATTATTTGGGTGAACACTTTACATTTTAAATGACACTGAAAAAAGTAAAACTACTTCTAGATAAGGAGGTTAAAGCGCGCAATAACAGTGCTGAAATCTCTTTAGACAAACCAGACCCCCTCCTTATCGCGTCACAATACAATGATGAAACCATTGCCCTTATATGTGCATTGTTTGCTTATGGTAATGCAATGTTGATTGTCAAATTTTTACAAAGTTTGGATTTTTCACTTTTGGATGCTTCTGACGAAACGATTAAACATACACTCTCATCACACTACTACCGTTTTCAAAATGCCCAAGATGTGAGTACGCTCTTTATAGCCCTTAAGAGACTTAAAAATGTGGACAGTATAGAAAATATCTTTTATGAAGGTTATAGAAAAGAAGAAAATGTATTGGATGGGTTATGGCATTTTATAGAAAAATTAAAATCAATGGAGCGTCATAAAAGTAGGGGGTATGATTTTCTTGTTGGTTCTGTACCTCAAAAAATGAGTGGCATGGGTACCTATAAACGTTATATGATGTACTTGCGTTGGATGGTACGTAATGATGCTTTAGATATGGGGCTTTGGTCGAAAATAGATAAAAAAGATCTGCTTATGCCTCTTGATACCCATACCTTTAAAGTATCACAACGCTTGGGACTGCTTAAACGTAAAACCTACGATATGAAAGCCACGATAGAACTGACAGAAAAGTTGAAAAAATTTGATAATGCTGATCCAATTAAATATGATTTTGCACTCTATAGGCTTGGACAAGAGAAATTACAGTAAATTCTAAGTACTAAAAAGCTATAATCGCCACAATTATTTTATACAAGAGGATGTTTTATGGAAGGTGTATTTACTTACCTTGGCGGTATTTTTGGAGAGCACAACCACTCAGTAGTATTGGTGGCGCATTTACTTTTAGTTTCTGTTATTGTACTGCTTATCGCTAAAATGGCTACAAAAAGCCTTAGAGCTGTACCAAATGGTACTCAGAATGTCATGGAAGCATACCTTGGTGGTGTGATTGCTATGGGTAAAGATGTTATTGGTGAAGAGCTTGCACGTAAGTATCTACCACTTGTAGCAGCGGTTGGACTTTTTATCTTTGTATCAAACGTTATTGGTATTATTCCAGGGTTTGAATCTCCAACTTCGAACATCAATGTGACTTTGCCTTTGGCACTTATGGTATTCTTTTACTATAACTATGAAGGTATCAGAGAAAATGGTGTTGTACACTATTTTGCACACTTTGCTGGTCCGGTAAAAGTACTTGCTCCACTTATGTTCCCAATCGAAATCGTTTCTCATATTTCAAGAATCATTTCACTTTCATTCAGACTTTTTGGTAACATCAAAGGGGATGACTTGTTCTTATGGGTACTTCTTATGTTAGTACCATTTATTGCACCACTTCCTGCATACCTTTTACTTTCGTTCTCAGCATTGCTTCAGACGTTTGTATTTATGATTCTTATCTATGTATACCTTGCAGGTGCAGTAGCTATTGATGAAGAACATGAAAAAGCGCCAGACCCAGTGATTGATACAATGGGTGCTGTATAATTAAATCAATGAGACTAAAAGGTACCTCTCTTAGTTTTGTGATTAATTTTCTTTTAGGCGTAGCTTGGGCTACGGTCTTCATAGGTGCTTTTAGCACCTTTCTCTCTTTTTATTCTGACTCTTTTTTCTTCGCAATTATCGCAGCAGTTGTTGCTATGTTACCAGGTATGATAGGCGTTTTATTGTTAGAGTACTTTATTGTCTCCCGTAACAAATATTTTGAGTTACAAAAACAAACCGCACTACTTCAAAAAATACTTGAACAACAGCAAACCAGTTAAATGCTAGCGTATGCCATTACGGATCCCACAACTTTAAATTTTGATACTTTAGTAGATGATTTAGCATACTTTTCTACAAAAGCTTCGATGATAGTCTATCGAGACAAAATCTCATCAGAGTATGTAAACAATGCAAAATTATTTGTCGAAAATGCACAAAATTTTGAGAAAGTACTTTTACATGGAGATTATGCTCTAGCAAAAGCGTGCGATACAGATGGAGTACATTTAAAAAGTACACAGTTTGATGATATTGTCAAGGCAAAGGCTTTGGGTTTGTTTGTGATTGTCAGTACACATAGCAAAGAGGAAGCCAAACATGCAGAAGCCTTGGGTGCCGATATGGTTACATTGAGCCCAGTTTTCGATACACCGAACAAAGGTAAAGCTGTAGGTTTAGATAGTTTAAAAGAGGTGGTTTCTTCTCTGAATATACCAGTGCTGGCATTGGGAGGTATCTTGACACAAGCGCAGATAGCTGCCTGTGCTGATGTAGGAGCAAAGGGGTTTGCTTCTATCCGTTATTTTTGTAAAAATAATTAATCGTGTGTCTCTACTACTGTTTTTAGTTCATTATAGTTAAGTAATCTCTATCTTAGAAGATAGAGATTACTTCTAAAAGTTTTGTTGATATATATTTAAAATAGTTGTGAAAGTAGCTCGGCCATCTCTAAAAAACAAAAGGGGTAGAGACCCGTAGCTTTCCGTCCTACCCTCACGAATAGTTTGGTTTTATACGACTTAACGTAACTTTCAGTGTGATAATAACATAAGAATGTCTCACAAATGTCATTTTATATAATATATTCATTATTTAATTATTTGTTAGAAAATACATAAATAAGACTATTTTGATGAAAAAATTACACATAAACTCTCTCAAATCACCATATTGCTATAATATCTCTAATTATCTAATCAAGGAAATACCTTATGTTTGAAACCGTCATCGGTCTTGAAGTTCACGTACAACTTAACACAAAAACAAAACTTTTTTGTTCTTGCCCTACCTCTTTTGGAGAACACCAAAATAGCAATACTTGTCCTACTTGTCTAGCACTTCCTGGTGCCTTACCTGTGGTCAATAAAGAAGCAGCGATTAAAGCGATGAGACTTGGATATGCTATTAACGCCAATGTAAACCATACTTCACACTTCGACAGAAAATCATATTTCTATCCAGACAGTCCATCGGCATATCAGATTACACAGCTTGCTAAAGCAATTGTTCAAAAAGGTGAGGTTTTTATAGACCTAGAAGATGGGTCCCAAAAGCGTATAGGGATGACACAGGCACATTTGGAAGCCGATGCTGGTAAAAATATACATGAAGGTGACCACTCAAAAGTAGATTTAAATCGTTCGGGGACACCTTTACTTGAGATAGTATCTAATCCAGATATGAGAAGTTCTGAAGAAGCTGTTGCTTTTTTGAAAAAGCTTCACTCTACAGTACGTTACTTAGACATAAGTGATGCAAACATGCAAGAAGGATCATTTAGATGTGATGTAAACGTCTCTATCCGTCCTAAAGGACAAGAGGCATTTGGTACAAGAGTAGAGATTAAAAATATAAACTCCTTTAAATTTGTAGCTGCTGCCATTGCCTATGAAGTACAACGCCAAACAGAGGCGTACGAAGATGGTGTTTATGATGAGGAAGTCTATCAAGAAACCCGTCTATGGGATGTGGAAGCCGGTGAGACACGTTCTATGCGTGGTAAAGAGGAAGCAGCAGACTACCGTTACTTTCCAGACCCTGATTTGCGTCCACTCATTGTGACACAAGAGATGATAGATGAAGCTAAAATTATGCCAGAGCTTCCTGATGCCAAAGTGAAACGCTATACTGAAGAACTTGGTATTAAAATGTATGATGCTTTGGTCATTACTTCAGACAAAGAGATGGCATACTATTTTGAAGAGATGTTGGAACAAGGTGCTGTGCCTAAAACTGCCATAACATGGTTTACCTCTGAGCTACTTGGTCGTCTAAATAAAGCAGGATTGAGTATAGAAAATTCTCCCATAGATGCGAAGACTCTCGGTACATTGGTAGCAAAAATCTCAGATGATACCATCTCAGGAAAAGGTGGGAAAGAAATACTTGACCACATGATGGAGAATGAAAGTCGTGATGTCGATGCACTCATTGAAGAGCTTGGGCTTGCGCAAGTAAGTGATGATGGTGCTATTTTAGACATTATCGATGAGATACTTGCAAACAACCAAGATAAAGTTGAACAGTACAAATCTGGTAAAGACAAACTCTTTGGATTCTTTGTAGGACAGACAATGAAAGCATCCAAGGGAACTGCAAACCCAGGTAAAGTAAATGAGTTACTAAAACAGAGACTTTCATAGTCTAATGAGGAGCAGATAGATGAAAGAGTTTTTGTTATCGTTCGCACTCTTTCTTCACCGTTCTCCTAAATACAAGGCTGCTAAAGCATTTGCCAAAACGCTACTTTTTGATGCAAACAATCCGTATAAACGTTATTTTGACCTCACCATAATCTTTTTGGTTATCTCTTCGGTCCTTATCCTTATTTATGAAGTTAAAAATCCGGTACCATTGTGGCTGGATAATTATGATATCTATGTGGTCTCTTTTATCTTTGCAGTTGAGTATCTACTACGTTTATGGGTACATAATGACATCTCTGAGATGCTTATTAAAGAGTATAATGATGCAAAATTTCTAGGTAGAGAGTTTAGTTTCTACACGGTACTGAAAAAGGGATTGCTGGCAAAATTGAAGTATATGATAACCCCTTCAGCTATTGTAGACCTTTTGGCTATTTTACCTGCATATCGACCCTTAAGAATACTGCGTGTATTTATACTCTTTAGAGTCTTTAAGCTGTTACGTTATACAAAAAGTATCAATCAATTTGTAGATGTTCTTGTCAATAAAAAGTTTGAACTCCTTACACTTCTCTTTTTACTTTTGTTTATTGTACTGACTTCTGGTATTGCGATTTACATTTTAGAAGCAGATATCAATACAAATATTGATACCTTGTTTGATGGTATCTACTGGGCGATTGTGACTATTTCTACGGTGGGGTATGGTGACATCTCTCCTGTGACGGATGTAGGGCGAGCCATTTCTATTCTTATCATTGTGAGTGGTATTGCGATGATTTCATTTGTTACTTCTGTCATCGTCTCTGCTTTTTCTGAAAGACTCAATGAACTTAAAGAAGACCGTATTGTTGAGCAGATGAATAAAAGTAAGTCTTTTATGATTATCTGTGGCTATGGGCAGATGACAAAAATGTTTTTTCGTCAAAAAAGAAAACATATCGAGCATTATGTCATTATGGATACCGATGTTGCGCGTGTAGAAGCTGCAAAAAAAGATGGATATATTGCTATTGAAGAAGATGCAAGCAGCCATAAAACACTTAGTAGGTTTGATGCAAAGTATTGTGATATAACGATATTGTGTCTCACCTCAAGTGATGTGGAAAATATCTATATTACACTCAATGCAAAGAGTATTTCACGTAATATAAAGGTGATTGCAAGGGTCAATGACCCTGAGACCGTAGATAAGTTTAGGTATGCCGGTGCAGATGAGTTATTGCTTCCTAACCTCGTTGCCAATACGATGATTTATACTGCTATTACCCAACCTACGATGTATAAAGCGATTCATGCTATCTTGACAGGAAAAAGTATTGCCAATATTGATGAGATACATGTACATGCTTCACATGCAATGATGGGAAAGAAGGTTGAAAATTTAGCATTTACTGCGGGTAAACTACTCTTTTTAGGGATAGAAAGAAAAGGTCAATTTATTTTTAATCCTCCAAAAAGCATGGAGATAGAGACATTTGATGTACTTTTGGTGATGGGTAGAAAGATAAGTTTAGAGTATTTTAAACTACAGCATGAAGGAGATATTCATGTTAAAAAATAAGATAGCTATTTTTGGTTATGGAAACCATGGAAAGTTTATTGCCAAAGGGCTTTTGGAAGATGGATTTGATGTGACCATAGTAGAGTCTGAAAAACATTTTTTTGAAGATGCCCAAAATGATGACTTTAAAAAAGTTTTTTTAGCTGATGTCACGAAAGACACTGAACTGAAGAAAATGGATCTCGAATCGTTTGCGCAATTGGTATGTGTGATGGATGACGAACATCTCAATGTTTTTTTAACGCTCTCGTTACGCTCACTTTTTAAAGACTCCTATATTTTATCTATCTCTGATTCTTTAAATGTGACCAAAAAACTTCAAATGGCAGGTGCCAATAAGGTCATTGACCTTTATGAGGTAAGTGCCAATAAAATTTATAATATCTTAGATAAACCCATTGCAACAAAAGTGTTAGAAGATTTTGTCAACAATAAAAGCGGTATCACCTTTAGAGAAATGGTGATACCTCAAAACTCTTTCTTGGATGGAGTGATGGCAGAAGATATTGATTTTTCATCTCATGGTGTGTTGTTGGTAGGTATGATAGATGAAGAGCTTGGACACGCCTTTGTCTTTGTAACAGCAGGTATCTCACACAAGTTGGACAGTGGTGACACTATTGTATGTTTAGGTGAACAAAAAGAACTAGAAGCATTTGAAGCATTGATAAAAAAGAAGGAAGATAGAGGAGTTACGATATGAAAATAGCGATAATTGGAGCGGGAAAATGGGGGCAGGCACTCTATCATGCCTATTCACAAGACAATGATGTGGTCATCTCTTCACGCAACAGTAAAGATATTGATAATTTTGTTTCTATGGAAGAGGCTTTAAAGTATGAGTATTTAGTACTTGCCATTCCTGCACAGTTTGTACGTGGATGGCTGGAAGAAAATTTTGTGGATAATGGACAAAATATACTTGTTGCCGCAAAAGGAATAGAGACAAGTACGGGTGCTTTTTTAAATGATATTTATGGGGCATTTGTGAGTGCAGATAGACTGGCATATATCTCTGGGCCTTCTTTTGCTGCAGAGGTACAGCAGTCTTTACCTACGGCATTGATGATAAGTTCTACCAATATGGATTTGGCACAGACCTATGCAGATGCATTACCGAGTTTCATTAAAGGGTATGTGAGTGATGATGTAGTTGGAGCTGAAGTGAGTGGTGCATACAAAAATGTCATTGCCATAGCGGGTGGTGTATGTGATGGGCTTGGACTTGGTAACAATGCCAGAGCAGCACTTATCTCACGTGGACTTGTAGAAATGACACGTTTTGGAGAGGCTTTTGGTGCAAAAGCAGAGACTTTTCTCTCTTTAGGTGGTGCAGGAGATCTGTTTCTTACAGCATCTTCGACGCTTTCTCGTAACTATAGAGTAGGTTTAGGACTTGCAAAAGGTCAAAGTATGGATGAAATACTTGAAGCATTGGGTGAAGTTGCAGAGGGAGTCCCTACTGCAAAAGCACTGCATAAAATAGCCACAGATAAAGAGATTTACCTGCCTATTGCTTCGGAAGTATATGCCATGATTGAAATGGGAAAAGATCCACTTGAAAGTGTTAAAGACCTGTTACACTAAATAGACTATTATTAGAGGAGCCCTAAAGTGAATCGTATAAGGAATAACATAATGAGTATAAAATACAGATATTTTCTTTTTTTCTTTTTATTCACATTTCTTACGGCAAAAGATTTGGTTTTGCCTACCCATGCGATACATTTTATAGGGCAAAAATATTTTGATACAGCTGAACTTGAAGATGCTTTGGGTGTAGACAATAAAAGTTTTTTTCAATTTTGGAAGAAAGACAACCCTCGTATTAAAGATAGTTTGCTTCCTACACTTGATGAATCGGTAAAAAGTTTTTATAGGTCAGAAGGTTTTTACGATATTGAAGATCGTATAAAAGAGACCAATACAACGGTTACTGTATACATTACTGAGAATGAGCCTGTACGTGTGAAAGATATTGAGATTCAGAGTGATTACACTATTTCTTCCTTTATCAAGATGAAAAAAAATGATATTTTTCGTGCAAAAGAGTTTATTTCGAGTAAAAATAAGATTATAGATGCTTTGTTAAAAGATGGATATTGTTCGTATGACTTGAATACCAAAGCCTATGTAGATTTAGAAAAACATCAGGTTGATTTGAAATATATACTCAAAAAAGGTGATATCTGTACCTTTGGAAAACTTTCTCTCTCTGGACTCAAAACCATTGATGATGATGTTATTGTCTCGCGCGTGAGAGCATTGGAAGGTGAGACATTTAGTACCGAGAAGGTTCAGGAGACATCAAATAACCTCTATAAATTAGGCTCTTTTGATTCGGTTGTGATTGATGTAAATAGAAAGTTTTATAATGTCATACCTGTAGATATACATTTTAAAGAGATAGAAAAACCTTACCATATGGAAGTGGGAGCAGGATATGACACCTATGTGGGACCTAGAGTCCATGGGGAGATAACCAAATACAATTTTTTGGGTAATGCCCAAAAACTCAATCTTCAGGCTTCATGGTCAAAGCTTGAACAGTTACTTATTTTGAGCTATTATAAACCGGCATTCTGGAGTCTGTTTGGGTACAATCTTGATTTTGGTGCACGTATAGGGTATTCGAATCTGGAATTTGATGGCTTTCAAGAAGAAAAATCTTTTTCGAGAGCCTATTTACTACATGAAAATGGAAAGCTAAGTCTTAAAGTAGGTATGGCACTAGAATCCATCAATATTACAGCCTTAGATAACTTGAACGATGGACAGGAGTTAGAGCAGGCTGTGAAGGAAGGAAATTTTGTATTGGCGTATCCTTATGTTGACTTTGTCTATGATGCAAGAGATTCCAAACTCAATCCAAAATATGGTTACTATCTGGCCGCATATAGTGAATTGGGATTCTCCCGTGATGAAGATTCATCTGTGTATCATAAAACACAGGTAGAAGCACGGCTGATCCATACTTTTTCTGACTTAACACTGGCAGTTGTAGGTAAAGCAGGGGTCATAGACAGTGAATCAGAAACAGGACTTCCTGAATCCAAATACTTTTTTGCCGGAGGTTCATACTCTAACCGTGCATATGGGTTTAGAGAGATTGGGGTGATTACTTCACCTACAGAAGATACAATTTATGGTGCATCCTCTATGGCAAATCTCTCTTTAGAAGCAGATTATCCAGTTTGGGGTGACTTGTATGGGGCAATATTTAATGATAATACGATGCTTACAGATTCAGCATATAATTTTAAAGGGGAAATTATCTCTTCAGCTGGGGTTGGTGTACGTTACATGACACCTATTGGTCCATTTAAATTGGATGTAGGATTTAACGTAAATGATCCTGCTATTTATGGGATTTCATTCCAGATAGGACAGTCGTTTTAATGCGCTTAAAAAAATTCTTCTTACTTTCACCCTTACTTTGGATGCGGAAAATCATTCTTTATTTTTTAGGGTTCATTATTATTGTAGGTTTTTTGATTTACTTTATTGCAAACTCACCTTGGATTATTAAAAAAGCAGCCGACACTTTTGCTCCAGATTATAACATCACCTATAGTCGTATACATGGAAATGTACTCACTGGTGTTGAGATAGAAGATCTAGCGTATGATGCCCAACTTTTAGCCAAACATGTGAGTCTCAAGTGGAACCCAAATGCTTTGATTAAAAAACAAATCAGGGTAAATCAACTGACTTTGGATAAAGTCAATGTAAATACGATTAAAAAGCTTGTCAATGCCTTTTCAAGTGATGACAATGAAAGCAGTAGTGAACCTTTTGACTTTTCTGTCAATGTAGCTAAGGTAGATGTGGATATTGATCCTTTTGTAGAAGAAAATATATCGATAAAAAATATCATCCTAAATGCAAAAAATATCTATTATGATAGCAAGAGCATAGCAATAGGTAAATTAGGGCTTGTGGTTGATACTAATATCACTAAGGTTATACTCAAGGCTAGTCTAGAAAAAGGTAGTGTGAATGTTGAAACAATGGAAATACAATCACTTGATACCCTTGCATTAGAAGAGTTGCTTCTTGTAGAGAGTAATACTACTTCAGCACCTACAGAAGAAGCACCAATACAGAGCACAGCTAATCCATTTATACCTACTCATATCTATATTCAATCCTTGAAAGCTGATGTCTTACCTAGACTCCTAGACCCTTTAGAGATAGATGCTTTGTCTCTTGGCATTACAAATGCGAGTATCAATTTAGCATCGCAGATTGTTGAAAAAGGGCATCTTTCGCTCTCTGCCAAAACCAATTTTGCAGATGCCAAACATGAAGGTGATATCAAAGAGAACCATCTTATAGGAAAACTAAAAGTACGAGCCAAGGAGCTACTGTTTAGTACATATGATGTACCACTTAGACGAGAGTCATTAGGTGAGATAGAGATTAAACTAGATGTGACACAAGCACGTGTCATAGCAGCGCTTGATACAAAGATGAAGCAACTCTTAAAAGGGAAAAAAGATGACTTTAATCTTGACATAGATGCCTTAAAATCTACAGTCACCTATACAGTGGATGACGGTGTACTCAAAGCAGACAGCAGTGCTATCGTCACTACACCTTATGCCAAGGACATTAAAGTCTCAAATCAATTTTTGATGGATGATAATATCTCTTATAAAGGAGATATCTTTATAAAGCAACTGCTAGGGGTTGATCCTAAATTGGTGAAGCCAGTGAATGACTTAACTATTGCGTATAGAGGGAATGAAAAGAGCATCGATACCAAAATACTTTCTAATATGCTGCAAGGTACATTCGTCTCTAAAGATTTTAAATGTGCTACGTTACACATAGAGAGTAAAAAAGCCATCCTTTTACGAGACTATCTCACACTTCCTCCTGAACTGAATGCAAGTAAAGCAACAGTAGTGATAGATGCACCGCTGGACTTTGATAGCAATACCTCGTATCTGGTTAATATGAAAGTAGCGTCAAATGTTGCAAACATAGATGCAAATATGACGTATAAAAAAAGACTACACGTCACTGCCTTGATAGATGTCCCTAAGAAATCACTCTTAAGACCTTACAGTGAAGCTTTAAAGTGGGATACACTCTTTCCTCTAAAAGCAGAAGCAACACTCTATGATACAAAAGCAGAGGCAAGTCTACATGCGGGAACATTGCATGCAAACGTAGTGTATGAGCTCAATAGTACTAAAGTGGATGGAAAGGTACAACTGGGAGGGCTAGAAGCAAATATCGCAGGTATAGCACATAAGAACCTAAACATTCACTCTAGCGTCTCAAGTATCCCATCCCTTTTACAAAGTATCTCTGAAGTTTATACTTTAGGGGAGTTACCAAAAGTTGAAGGTAGTGCAAACCTTGATGTAAAAATAGAAGCACTTAAAAAAGTAGATGTTTCACTCACCTCTCCATTGATAAGCTACCATGCAGACCACAAGAGTACTACAGATATTAAAAATATTGACTTGGGTCTAGGGTATGAAGAGGGAAATATAACGTTAACGCATTACAGTGTCACTTACGATAAAGAGAAAATATTTGCAACAAAACCTTCGCACATCTCTTTGACTGACAGTGCCATAGTCATCTCTTCTCTATGGGTTAATGATCAGCTAAAAGCCGAAGGTACCTATGATTTAAAAGAGAAAAAAGGTAAGATAGTTGCCAATGCAGAAAAATTGCATATTGCCCATGAAATTATAGATTTGGACAGTAGCATTGACGTAACAACCGTTTTGGATGGTAATAAAACAAATGTACAGGGTAAAATACTCATTTTGGATGGAGATATCCATTACGATATCAGTCAAAAAAGTTTTGCATCTGATAGTGATATTATTATCGTGCAAGATATGAAAAAAGAGCAAAACAGTACATTTATTGATCATTTGAGTGTTGACCTTCAAGTGAAAACCAAAAAACCTTTGATTTATAATAAAGATGCCATCCGCATGAAGGCGAATGTAGATTTGGGCATCCATAAAGTAGAACATTCAGATTTACTTGTTTTGGGTGATGTCGAACTTTTAAAAGGTAGTACCTATATTTTTCAAAATAAAAAGTTTATTTTAGAGAAAAGTATGGTCTATTTTACTGGTAATCCAAATAAGCCACTTTTAGATATAAAGGTAAATTACAAATCATTGAAATATCTGGTGACTATATCTATTACCGGTTCGGCAGATCTTCCTAATATTACTTTTTCCTCTAAACCAAGTTTGAATAAAGAGCAGATACTTTCCCTTATTTTATTTGATACCGAAGGAGGGGCTGGCACGAACTCTGGGGATGAAATGATGAAAATGATGGGTGGTGCCATGGCAAAATCTGCACTCAATGATATGGGTGTAAAGATTGACCACCTTGTTTTAGGTGAAGGAAATAGTGTAGAAGTGGGAAAAAAACTTACCAAAAAGATTACAATTATCTATGTGAATGATGCTATCTCGGAGGTAAAACTAAAGTATGAACATAGCCCAAATACAGAGAGTGTCATCAGTGCAAGTGAACGCTCTGAGTCTTATGATATTATCTATAAAAAAGACTTTTAAGAAAGTCTATTTTTAAAATCTTCATAACCAAAATTACGGATTATCTCAATGCTACCATCTCGTTTTTTAATGGCAATACTTGGTAATTTAATGCCATTAAAAGTAGTTGCTTTTACCATGGTATAGTGCATTTGGTCTTCGAAAATGACTTTATCTCCTACTTGAAGAGGAACATCAAAACTGTAGTCACCGATAATGTCTCCTGCTAAACAGGTATTGCCTGCTAAACGATAGTTGTATTGCTTCTCATTTGTTTTGCCTGCACCCAACACTTCTGCACGGTAGGGCATAATAATAGTGTCTGGCATATGCGCTTCAGCAGAGCTGTCAAGTATGGCAATCTTAATGCCATTATGTACGATGTCCAAAATGGTAGTAACAAGAGACCCTGTCTCCCATCCTATGGCTTCTCCTGGTTCAAGGTATACCTCTACATTGTACTTGGCTTTAAACGCTTTGATGAGCTGTATGAGTTTGTCTACATCATAGCCTTTGCGTGTGATGTGGTGTCCTCCCCCAAAATTTATCCATTTCATTTGAGGGATATATTTGCCAAATTTAGCTTCAAAATGTTCCAGTACTTTCTCCAAAGCATTTGCACTCTGTTCACAGAGAGCATGAAAGTGTAAGCCTTCACAGGAAGATAAAATATCCTCATCCAGGTTTTGAAGAGTGGTACCAAGTCTTGAGTAGAGGCCACAGGGATTATATATCTCTTTGGGTGATTCTGAATATTCAGGATTGACTCGAAGACCCAGTGAGAGATTAGGATTGACACTTTTTGCTATCTCTCCAAATTTTTTTAGTTGGGCAAGTGAATTAAAAACCATATGATGGGATATGGTAGCAATCTCTTCTATCTCCTCTTCTTTAAAGGCAGGGGCATAGGTATGTACCTCTTTAGCAAAGGTTTCATGGGCTAGTTTTGCCTCATGTAAACCAGAGGCACAACAGCCATTCAAATAAGGTTTGCATATATCAAAACTTTTCCAGAGTGCATAGCCTTTGAGTGCAAGTAGGACTTTTGCACCAGATTGTGTACGTATATAGTCAATGCTTTGAAGGTTTTTTGCTAATTTATCTTCTTCAAGTAGCCAGCAGGGGGAAGGAAGATTTATGTACTGTATATTTTTCATACAAGATTATAGCAACGATATCTAAAATATTTTGATATAATTAAATTTAAGAGCTTATAAAGTCCGTATAAAGGAATAAATCAATGGGTATACGAGAAAATGAAGTACGTAAACAAGGGTTAAAATTTAATGCCAAAGAGATAGTACTGGCTGTAAAAATGATTGAAAAACTTGAAAAAACGATAGAATTCATCTATCATCTAATGGAGCATGAAGGGGTAGAAGCTTTTGTGCTTATTTTGATTACAGCTGAAAACATAGATATGGCTACCTTTCTTGACCATGAAAAACGTGATACTGATATTTTATTTGAAATAGACAAAGAAGAACAAATCTATGTTATGTTGTGTCAAGATACAAAAGTAGATGGTGGATATCATTTTGCTGAGAGAATTATACGCAATATTCTTTCACAAAAAGGAACAAATGTGTATTGTTCTGAAGTTGAAGTACGTTCAACACGTAATCAGGTTAAAAATGTGATTTTTAAATTGTTAGAAATATTTATGAAAATGAAACTTGAGAAGAAAATAAATGAAATTGTGTATAAAAGTCTGAACTAAATTAGTGGTATTTAAGCGATTTTACGATAAAATCGCGTCCAAATAATACCTTCAGTAATGTAGGTAAAACAATTAAGGATGATTTGGAATGAAAAGAACATACCAACCACATAGTACACCAAGAAAAAGAACACACGGATTTAGAACAAGAATGAAAACTAAAAATGGTAGAAAAGTAATCTCTGCTAGACGTGCAAAAGGTAGAAAAAGACTAGCTGTATAAGTCTTTGAGATTGTCTTTAGGAGTTGGATTATTAGCAAAATAAAACATTTTACTAGGATTCAAACAACTAAAGAATTTAACGTGGTCTATAAAAAAGCCACAAAAATATGGCACACGCCTTACTTTGTTCTCTTTTTTAAAAAAAGTGATACATGTACAGTGGGATTTGTAGCCAGCAAAAAAGTTGGAAATGCAGTTCACAGAAATAGAGCGAAGCGTTTACTAAGAGCACATTTCGTAGAAAATATTGACCTGATAACTACAGGATCTTACGTTTTGGTTGCAAAACCTGATCTAATCAGTCAAAACTTTTTAGAGACAAAGAAATCATATCTTCATGCACTTAAAAAGTGCGCTGCATTAATATAAAATAGACTATACTATCAGACTAATAATTTTCAGACTAATAATTTAAAGGTAACACTTTGGAACAACAAGATTTAAACAAAAGACTTCTTCTCGCACTCGCGCTTTCATTTATGGTATTTGTAGGATATAGCTATTTTTTCCCAGTAAAAGAACTTACGCCAACTCAAACGCAAAAAGTACAAACTACACAAGAACATGCCACGCCAAATGTTACACAAACACAAAATATTGCGCCGACTACAAATGATAGTAATACAATGACGAAAGCACCTGTGGAAAAAGCTTTACCCACTATTGCTACAATTAGGTCAACAAATTTTATTATGACTATTGACGAGCTTGGCCGTATTTCACAAATGGAACTTTTAGAAAAGAAATATCAAACAGAGGAGGGTGAACATCTTAAAATGTTATCACCTACAGCAGTGAAGCCATTAGAAGTAAGATTCTCAGATGTAAAACTCAATGAAGAAGCATTTAAAACACCTTATACAAACAGTGGTGCATCTACTCTAGATGTTGCAAATGCTGCGCAGACACTAACACTTACACAAACACTCAGTGGTGTAAAAGTAACTAAAAAAATTACAGTGAAACCTACAGGTGAATATGAAGTAGACATCTCTCTTTCAAACGATCTCCCTTACTTTGTCACTCCAGGTCATCGTCCTGTTGCTGATAATTCTAGATATATGCTTGTACGTGGTGCACTGATTAAGGGAAGCGATAATATTATTACTACCATTCAAGATGGAGATGCAGAAGGGGTTGAAAAATTTCAACATGCAAAAATTGCTTCAGCTTTTGATAGATATGTAGCATCTATGTTTTTTGACTTCAATAAAGGACTTAATGTGTCCATCATAAAAGAAGCCAATGGAGATCCGCTTATTTTTGTAGAAGGTGCTCAAAATTTATATCTTCATGCATACATAGGTGCAAAAAATTATGAAGTACTTAAAAGTATCAATCCTGAACTCACTGATGCTATTGAATTTGGTTTCTTCACGTTCTTGTCCAAACCATTTTATAAAGTACTTTTATGGATACACGCTCACATTGGTAACTGGGGTTGGGCAATTATTATCTTTACTTTACTTGTGAAATTAATACTTTTCCCACTTTCATACAAAGGTATGATGTCGATGCAAAAGCTAAAAGACCTTGCACCAAAAATGAAAGAGATTAAAGAAAAATATAAAGGTGATCCTGCAAAAATGAATGCACAGATGATGGCTATGTACAAAAAACATGGTGCTAATCCTATGGGTGGTTGTCTACCTATGATTCTTCAAATTCCTGTCTTCTTTGCGTTGTACCGTGTACTTTTAAATGCTGTTGAGCTTGAAGGTGCACCTTGGATACTCTGGATTGACAACTTAGCACAGATGGATCCTTACTATGTCCTCCCTATTTTAATGGGTGCTTCAATGTGGTTCCAACAACGTATCACACCTACGACCATGCAGGACCCTCTTCAGGAAAAAATCTTTAAATTTTTCCCTGTATTGATGACAGTATTCTTTATTTATTTCCCTGCAGGATTGGTATTATACTGGTTGGTGAACAACCTCTTTACGATTGCACAACAGTATTTCATTAATCATATGTATGCGAAGCATAAAGCGGCTGCGGCATTAACAGATAAGACTAAAAAGGACTAGAAATGAAAAAGGTTGAAGCACCGACACTTGAAGCTGCGTATGCAGAAGCTTCTAAAGTGTTAGAATGTTCTATTTCTGAACTTCAATGTGAAGTTGTGCAACACCCATCCAAAGGTATTTGGGGATTTTTGAAAAAAAACGCCATTATTGTTGCTACTTGTAAAAAAGTAGCAAAACCTGTTCAGAAAACTAAAAAAATAAAAGAAGAAATCCCAACGGCACTTCCAACAGAAGAAGAGACTGTTGCCTCTGAGATTATTGCTACGCTAAAAGATGAAGTAGTTAAAGTAGAAGTTACTGAGACTGTGGTAGAAAAAAAAGATGCAGTTTTAGACAGCTTTTTTGAAGCAGATAAAGAAGAAGTGTATGAAGAAGCTGATGTGGTGTATGATGAACTTGCACTGCTTATTGAAAATCAACTCAAAGAGCTACTTGAAAAATCATGTTTTGACATTGATGTTGTAGAAGTAGATGTTGTAGACAACACCGCACTTATCTTTATTGATGGAGAGGATGCTGCACTTCTTATTGGTAAAGAGGGATACCGTTACAATGCACTTTCATACATGATATTTAACTGGTTACATACAAAGTATGAACTCTTTATTAAACTTGAAATTGCAGAGTTTTTAACGACACAGCAAGAGATGATACGTAACTACATTAAACCGGTCATTGAAAATGTAGAGAAACAGGGCAAGGGAAAAACACGTTTCCTTGATGGTATTTTGGTACAAATAGCACTTGAACAACTGCGTGAACGCTTTCCCGACAAGTATGTAGCTGTAAAGACAGGGCGTGAAGGTAAAAAATTTGTTGTGATTAATGAATTTAACAATCCTTCCAAGAGTCATCACTAAGCATCATGTATAACTCTATAGCAGCCATTGCCACTGCACATGGTGTCTCTTCTATCTCTATTATTAGAGTGAGTGGGGAGGCAGCTTTATCTATCGCACACAAAATTTCTAGACTAGAAAATATTATTCCCCGTCATGCACATTTAACTTCACTATATAATGCAAATGAAGATCTCATAGACCATGCTATCATGATTTATTTTGCTGCTCCTCACTCTTTTACAGGCGAGGAGATAGTAGAGTTTCAGTGCCATGGTGGGATGATAGTTGCACAAGAGGTACTGGATACTATTTTATCCTATGGTGTAAGACTAGCTGAACCTGGTGAATTCTCAAAACGTGCATTTCTCAATGGTAAGATAGATCTCACTGAAGCAGAAGCCATCTCAAAGCTCATTGAGGCAAAGTCTGTGGATGCAGCTAAAATTTTGGCAAAACAGATGAAGGGTGAGCTTAAGACTTTTGTGGATGAAAGCAGAGAAGAACTTTTACGTTCACTTGCCTATTCTGAAGTGATGATAGATTATGCAGAAGAGGATATCCCTGATGATATTATGCAAAGTATTGTTACCCAACTTGATGCACTTACACAGAAAATAGAGCAGATAGTCGATGCCAGTCATAGACGTAGAGGGCTGATAGAGGGCTTTAAAGTGGCTATTATCGGTAAGCCAAATGTAGGGAAGAGTTCTTTACTCAATGCTTTGCTCTCTTATGACAGAGCTATTGTCTCAGATATTGCTGGGACTACCAGAGATACGATAGAAGAGCAGGTACGTATAGGTTCACATATCATTAGACTTGTAGATACTGCGGGTATACGTGAATCAGAAGATACCATAGAGAAGATAGGAATTGAGCGTTCTATCTCTTCTATAGAAGATGCAGATGTGATTATCGCACTTTTTGATTACTCACGTCCTTTTGATGAGGAAGATGAAAAAATATTCTCTATTTTGGAAGCATTGGAAGAGAAACATATTATTGTGGCACTCAATAAATCGGATTTGGAACATAAACTGGTAATAGAGAAGTCACACAACTTTGATACTATAGAAGTAAGTGCCAAAAAAGCATTTGTTAAATTGACAGAAAAGTTGGAAAAACTTTTTGACAGTATAGGTGAAGGGGAAGAGCTTATGCTCATCTCAGCAAGACAGATAGAGGCCGTAACACAGGCAAAAAAATCTATTGTTGAGGCTAAGTTACCTTTATTAGATGGTGAACTGGAGTTTTTCTCTTATCATCTGCAAGAGGCTGTAAAAAGTATCTCTTCTATTTCAAAACCGTATGACAGTGAAGAGATACTTGACAAAATGTTTGGCGAATTTTGTTTAGGGAAATAGTATGATAGTGACAGATATGATAGAAAAAATAAAGCATATTGAAAATATAGAACTTTATATTATTGTTTTTTTAATCTTTTTTACTTTATGGTTTATGTTAAATACGGTGAAGTATTATAAGGGTGAAAAACGCAAAGTAAAACATCTGCATCGTTTCGCAAGAGAGGGTGAGTCGCTGTCACAGTATGAATTGGCAAAACGTTATGCCAAGGGACAAGCTGTACGTAAAAGCTGCCAAAATGCTGCATTTTTGTCACAAAAAGCAGCCTTTGCAGGAGATGATAGAGCACAGGTATTACTTGAGAAAATACTCAAGAAAAGAAAATGTTAAATTAAATGTGTATAATACAAATATGAATCAATTAGGGAAAAAAATGTTTAAAACTTTTTATGCAATAGGGCTTTTTTTAGTACTTGCTTTTCTATTTACAGGGTGTGTTCCAAGAGAAGTACCTTTAAATCCATATGGAAACAGTGCCAATAAATATAATGTTAATGATGTAGATTTGTCTGATTTAGATGAAAATATGACTGAATCTGAGATGATGATAACAGAAGAGGGTGAAGAGAGTAAAATGCCACGCATTGAGTTCCCTACTTCTGAGTATTATGCGTTGCCAAGAAGTGGAAGAGGGACAGTGAGAGGTAAAATATATATTACCGATCTTTATGGCTCACCTGTTGTGGGTGCAGGAACAAGACTCTATCTTAATCCTATTACTTCATACTCAAAACAGTGGTATGAAGAGAGTTATCTAGGAGGTGCTAGAATGCAAAAAGCAGACTCTAGACTCTTTAATTACTTGAAGTTCACTGCAGCAAACAGCAATGGTGACTTTGCATTTTATGGCGTTCCAAACGGAAGTTACTATCTTATCGGTACAGTCAAATGTGCCCAACAGTGTGGGTTTGAGAGTGAAAAGAGTATACGTATCGCTACAAGGGTTTCAGTACATGGAAACCAAGTGGTTAAAAAAGATTTAACAAGAGTAGCAGAGTAAAAAACACCTATCTAAGTATAGGCAAGTTTTTATATGAAGTCATATGAGCCCTCTGCTGAAGAGTGCTTTAAAAAGAGCTTATCCTTTAGGATACGCTTTTTCTAATCCCTCATAAAGACCTTCAGGTGTAATGTTGTCATCTTCTAAGATGCTTTGCATCGTAACATTGTCCTCTTCACCATTCCATATCTTAATGTATGAACCATCTTTATATCCATGATCTTGTCTAAATTTATTGAGTATATTTTTACCTACGTAGAGTTTGTAAAGTGCATCTAGGTTTAACCCTGATTGTACGGCAACATCTATAAACGCTTCCATAAGTGCTTCTGTAGAGTCTCCACAAAAAAGTGTTTTCATAAGTACTTCTACCACTTCTATCTGTTCATAGTAGTTTTTTGTTTTGGGTGTGATGTCTGCGGTAAAGTCTGAGAAGTTTGGCAGTGTATGTATGGCTTTAGCCAAATCTTCTATGCTTCCAAGACTTTTCATTTTGTAGTCTTCAAGCCCTTGAGACATAATAAAATGCCAAATATCTACAGCTTCTATCTGTATGTTTGCATAGTCAGGCTTAGCATCTATGTTTTTCCAGTGTTTCCAAGGAT
Organism: Sulfurovum sp.; assembly: GCA_026991605.1. Taxonomy (GTDB): domain Bacteria; phylum Campylobacterota; class Campylobacteria; order Campylobacterales; family Sulfurovaceae; genus Sulfurovum. The sequence goes on along the minus strand of JALXBG010000038.1, from coordinate 3,881 downwards.
AAGACTCTATAAGTTCTGCACACTCGAGGTAGGTACAACGCTTCCAGTCTATAAGTTTACCATTTTTAGTGATACCTTTTTCCCAATCTTGACCATTGGTAGCATCATTAAGTTCTTGCTGGAGTTGTAACATCTGTAAAATCTTATCCATTTGTACCCTTTAATTCTTAGTGACATATTCTACCTTTTCAAGCCTTATTTAGCACTTTTTTAGTAAAATACTACTCTTAATAAACGCCCCAAAGGACGCACTGATGTCACAACCGATTGAAGATTTAGATGAAGTTTTAAAAAATCATAAACTTAGCAAAGAAGAGTACCAAGATATCTTACGTATATTAGATGGTCGTCACCCAAACCTTGTAGAGATAGGTATCTTCTCTGCGATGTGGTCTGAACACTGTTCTTACAAGTCAAGTACAAAATACCTTAGAGGTTTCCCTACGACTGCACCATGGGTCATTCAAGGACCTGGTGAAAATGCTGGTGTTATCGACATTGGTGATGGTATGGCTGCTGTCTTTAAAATGGAGTCACACAATCACCCATCATTCATCGAACCTTTTCAAGGTGCTGCAACGGGTGTAGGTGGGATTTTACGTGACATCTTTACTATGGGTGCAAGACCTGTAGCCAATATGAATGCTTTACGTTTTGGTACAGTTAAAGGTGACTCTGATACTGCAAAATACCAAAGACACCTTGTTCGTGGTGTGGTAGATGGTATCGGAAGTTATGGTAACTGTATGGGTGTGCCTACCATTGGCGGAGAAGTAAGTTTTGATGAATCTTACAATGGAAACATCTTGGTGAATGCATTTTCTCTAGGGCTCGTAAAGTCAGATGAAATCTTTTTAGGGGTAGCATCAGGACTTGGTAACCCAGTGATGTATGTTGGTTCTAAAACAGGACGTGATGGTCTTGGTGGAGCTGTAATGTCTTCAGACTCATTTACAGAAGAGTCAAAATCACTTCGCCCTACAGTACAAGTGGGTGACCCATTTACAGAGAAACTGTTGCTTGAAGCATGTTTAGAGCTTTTCAAAACAGACCTTATTGTGGGTATTCAAGACATGGGTGCAGCAGGGCTTACGTCATCGGCATTTGAAATGGCTGGTAAAACAGGTGCAGGACTCATTATGCACCTCGACAAAGTACCAGCACGTGAAGAGGGTATGACACCGTATGACTTCATGCTTTCTGAGTCTCAAGAACGTATGCTTATCTGTGCAAAACAAGGTAGTGAGCAAGCTATTATTGACATCTTTGAAAAATGGGGACTTGATGTTGCCGTTATCGGTGAAGTAACAGATACAGCTAGAATGGAACTTATGTGGCATGGTGAGAAATGTGCAGATATGCCTATCGCTCCTGTGAGTGAAGAGGCACCTGTACTTGACAGACCTATCGCACGTCCAGCATACCTCGATGTTGTGAATGCAAAAAATGTAGATAGCTTTAAAGCAGTCAATGACCAAGAGGCGTATGAAACACTGCTTTCAAATATAGAGATCTCAGATAAAGCATGGGTCTATAACCAATACGACTCTATGGTACAAACCAATACGAACAAACATCCAGGAAGCCTAGATGCTTCATGTATTCGTATTAAAGAGAATGGAAAAGCATTGGCTATGTCTTCAGACTGTAACCCACGTTACTGTTACATAGACCCTAAAAAGGGTGCAGCACTAGCAGTAGTAGAGTCTGGACGTAATGTGGCGATGTCAGGTGCTAGACCGCTTTCTATTACAGATTGTCTCAACTATGGTAACCCTGAAAACCCAGAGGTAATGTGGCAATTTGCAGAGGGATGTGCAGGTATCAAAGAGGCATGTTTAGAGCTTAACACGCCGGTTGTATCTGGAAACGTATCGCTTTACAATGAAACAAATGGTGTTTCAGTATTCCCAACACCTGCCATCGCAATGGTAGGACTGAATGATGATGAAAATAAGGTACTGCCTTCTGCTTTTCAAGAAGAGGGGAGTCAAGTTCTTCTTGTTGGTGAGACCAAAGGTGAGTTTGGTGGATCTCTGTACATTAAAGCACTGCATGGTGAAACGGCTGGAACATTTCCAAGTTTTGATTACAAGCAAGAGCTTGCACTTTGGGAGCTTGTGATAGAGGCGAACAAAAAAGGGCTTCTAGTAAGTGCAAAAGATGTAAATGTGGGTGGTTTAGCCATTGCACTTTCTAAAATGGCAGCAGTCTCAGGGTTGGGTGTTGATGCATCACTCAATGTAGAAGAGAGCAGAGATATTTTTGACGAGTCACAAAGCAGAGCACTTCTTGAAGTAAGCAGTGACAATGCAGAAGCAGTGATTCGCATGGCGATGGAGTTAGGCATTAAAGTAACGAATATTGGTACTGTTGGTGGAGAGAATGTAAAAGTAAATGATGTTTCACTTCCACTAACAAAAGTAAAAGATGTGTATTTCAATACATTTGCAAGAACGATAGAACAAGATTTATAAGATAAGGGTAGAAATGAGAGCATTATTAAGCGTAAGTGACAAAGCAGGCATCGTAGAGTTCGCCAAAGGGTTAGAGTCTCAAGGTTGGGAGATTATCTCAACGGGTGGTACATACAAGAAACTAAATGAAGCTGGCGTAAAAGTCATCGAGATAGATGAAGTGACTAAGTTTCCTGAGTGTTTTGAAGGCCGTGTGAAAACACTTAACCCTTACGTACACGGTGGAATTCTCCACAAGCGTGGAGATGATGCACATGTGGCACAAGCTAAAGAGCTTGGTGTTGAGGGCATAGATCTTGTGTGTGTAAACCTTTATCCGTTTAAGGAGACTATCGAGAGAACGGAAGATTTTGATGAGATTATCGAAAATATCGATATTGGCGGACCAACGATGGTACGCAGTGCTGCGAAGAACTTTAATGATGTGCTTATCGTTACAGATGCAAATGATTACGCTTCAGTATTAGCTGCACTTGAAAACAAAGAAGACACCTTAGCGTTTAGACGTGGGCTTATGATAAAAGCATTTGAACACACTGCAGCGTATGACTCTATGATTGCAAACTACATGAATGGTAGATTTAACAATGGTTTTGGTGAGTATCAGTTCATTACTGGTAAAAAATCTTTCCAAACACGTTATGGTGAAAACCCTCATCAAGATGGTGCGCTCTATGAGTTTGACAATCACTTCACAAACAACTTTAAGCAAGTCAAAGGTGAAGCGTCATTTAACAACATCAACGATGTAAACGGTGCGCTTAAAATAGCTTCAAGCTTTGGTGATGAAAATGCAGTATGTATCGTAAAACATGGTAACCCATGTGGATTTGCACTCAGAGATACGTTGATGGAAAGTTATGTAGAAGCACTTAAATGCGACCCTGTCTCTGCCTTTGGTGGTGTGGTAGCAGTGAATGGTGTAGTAGATGCACCACTAGCTGAAAAAATGAATGAAATCTTTTTGGAAGTAGTGATGGCAGCGGACTTTACACCTGAAGCTCTAGAAGTATTTGCAAAGAAAAAACGTCTTAAACTTTTTTCTCAAGGTGGAACTAAATTAGTAATGTCTAAAGACTCTCATGACTTTAAACATGTAGATGGTGGTTTTGTGTACCAAAACTCAGACTGTATCTGTGACAATGAAGTACACAACTCAGAGAAAAAGTCTGAACTTACAGCTTCAACACAAGAGATGAAAGACCTTGAAATAGCATGGAAAGTTGCAGGACTTACGAAGTCTAACTGTGTGGTTTATGTCAAAGACTCCGCAATGGTAGCGGTAGGTATGGGTATGACATCTCGTGTAGATGCGGCTCAATGTGCACTTAAAAAAGCAAAAGAGATGGGGCTTGATGTAAGTGGCGCAGCCATGGCATCAGAAGCCTTCTTCCCATTCCGTGA
>JALXBG010000037.1 GCA_026991605.1 Sulfurovum sp. | reverse complement strand
TTACATTTGTATGTGGTAGTGGTGAATCAGTGATAGATGAGAGTGAAGAGAACTCTATAGACTTAATCTTTGCCGATACATGGCCTGGGAAATATCACTATTTAGAAGAGGCTTTAGCACTTTTAAAGGTTGGTGGTATGTATGTGATAGACGATATGTTACCTCAAGACAATTGGCCTGAGGGGCATGATGTAAAGGTGGAAGCTTTGGTTAAAGAATTGAAAGCAAGAGATGATTTGCATGTAGTAGAGTTGGCTTGGGCAAGTGGGGTGATGATAGCAACTAAGATAAAATACACAGAAAATAACCAATGGAACCCAAACTCTTACAATAAACATACTGCTTTTGTCTCACAGTTGGCATTGCCTGTGGTAGATTTACTTGACCCAAAAGAGGGAGAAAAGATATTGGACGTAGGCTGTGGTGAGGGGGCTTTGGCTGAGGAGATAGAGCGTCGTGGTGCTAAGGTCATCGGTGTAGATACCAGTAGTGAGATGATAGAACAGTGCAAAGATAAAGGGATAGAAGCCTATGTGGGATCGGTAACCGATTTACCTTACGAAAAAGAGTTTGATGCTGTTTTTTCCAATGCGATGTTGCATTGGGTGAAAGATGCAAGAGGTGCTGTGCAAAACATAGCCAAATCACTTAAAAGTGGTGGGCATTTTGTGTGTGAATTTGGAGGTGAGGGCAATGCCTATCATTTGGTATCTGCCATGGAGGAGGTGTTTACAAACCATCCAGAGTTTGGTGTGTTTGATAATCTTTGGTATTTCCCAAGTGTGAGAGAATACACAACACTTTTGGAAGCTGAAGGGTTTAGTGTAGAGTACATGGAAATTATCCCTAGACCTACACTTATGGATGATATATCCAACTGGTTAGACATCTTTGCTAATGGCGTGACTAAACACTTGAGTAAAGCTCAGTTTGAGACTTTTAAACAAGAGTGCCGAGAGATTTTGAAAGAGACTATTTATAGTGAAGAAGAGGGGTGGATATTGGATTATAAGCGTTTGAGAGTGAGGGCGATTAAAATAGGTTAATCTTTTTACAGTACACTTTTACAAATTTAATTAAGGACATTACAAATGAAAAAATTACTATTAATTACAGGATTATTAAGCACGGTACTCTTTGCAGACTTTAAAACTGTAGATGCAGATGAATTTGCCAAGCTTATGGCAAAGGGATATCCTACAATAGATATACGTACACCTATGGAATGGAAGCAAACAGGTATTATAAAAGGGGCTAAAAAAATGATGTTTTTTAGCCCTAAGGGGCAACCTGATTTAGCAGGATGGTTTTTTGAATTGGGACATCTAGTTAAAGATAAAAAAGAACCTATACTTATTTACTGTGCGCATGCCAATCGTTCTAAGTCTCTAGGTCAAGGGCTTGAGCAAATGGGCTTTGAAAATGTCTATGAGCTTAAAGGTGGTATAGAAAATGGTTGGATAAAAGCTGGTAAAAAAACAGTTAAATAGTTCAACATAAAATCATTGTATAATTAGGCATGAAAAAACAGCCTACCAGAGAAAAACTCTTAGACATTACCTTTGATGAAGTCTACATACATGGTTATACCGCTACATCTGTAGATACAATACTTAAAAAAGCAGGCATCCCTAAAGGTTCGATGTATCATCATTTTAAGGGTAAAAAAGAGCTTGTTCTGGCGATGGTTCAGGAACGGCTTTTTCCTAAGATGGAGCTTTTTTTTGACTTTGAGAAAAAAGAGGGAGCAACGGTGACGGATGCTCTGCGAAGTACCTTTGCTGGTGTGAGCAGAAACAAACCACTCATCATCTATGGTTGCCCACTCTATAGACTTATGGTTGAACTCTCCCCTGTAGATGAGACATTTGACACAGTATTAAGTACTAAGGCAATGCAGATACAAGATAATCTAGCTTTGTTGCTACAAAAAGGCATCGAAGATGGAGAGTTTAACGAGACACTTTCTTCAAAGGATTTTGCTGCATATATACAAGAAAGTACATGGGGTGTGTTGTCTCTTTCTCCTTCTTTGTCTTCTTCTAGTCACTTTATCAAACATAGTAAATTCATACTTGAAACTTTAGCCATATATAAAAATTAGACTAATCAGTCTAATTTAAGTTAAATTCTTCTACACTATGGCTAGACTAATTGGTCTAATTAAGGAGTATAAAATGTTTATGATAGAACCCAATCCAAATAGAGAAATGAAAGTACTTTTAAGAGGTATAAGGCATAATTTAGGGCATGTACCACCACACTTTGAACTTTTTGCTACCATCAATCCTACACGTTTTAAAATGTTTTTAGAAGAGATAAACTATCTTACATCTCATCCAAACATACAAAGTGATTTTTTTACCTTTCTTAGGTATACGGTTGCAAGTGATAATGATTTTACGTATTGTATAAACCTAAACAAGTCTTTTCTTTTGGCTAAAGAGTATACTATGGCGCAGTTACAATCAGTAGAGGGTACACAAAAGAAATTGCCCCTAGATGAAAGACACCAAGCACTTTTTAATGCAGTGATGAAAGCCATCTATAAACCTGACTCCTTTACAGTAGAAGTTATAAATGCACTCAAAATCTTAGACTGGACAGATGCAGACATTTTTGATGCAGTAGATCATGGTGCATTTTTGTTTCGCTTTTCTAAAGTTTTGAAGGCATATAGTAAGGATTAATATGGACGTGACACAGATACCGTTTGCAAAGCATGTAGGCATAGAATACAAAGATGAGTGTACTTTGAAACTTGAGCCTACTGAAGCAGTGAAAAACCATCTCCAAGGTATCCATGCTTCTGTACAGTTTACATTGGCTGAAACACAGTCTGGGTTATTTTTACAAAAAGAGTTCCCCGAATTGGTGGGTAAAGTAGCTGGTGTGCTTCGTGGCTCAACGGTGAAATATAAAAATCCTGCGATTACTAGTATATATGCTACCGCGACATTAGAAGATAGTGTAAAAGAGAAGTTTTTATCACAACTTGAGAGAAAAGGTAGATCGAGCATCAGCATAACAGTGGAACTTCAAGATGAAAGAGAAGTGATTACGATGGTCGGAACTTTTGATTGGTATATTCATAAAATAAAGTGATTTTTATCATAAATTAGAATGATTTTAGGAAATGATAAATTTAAGAAATGACGTTTTTTCTCTAAAATAGTATAATTTTAGACGTCAGACTTGATTTATTTAAGTTAAGTTAATATAATAACCTGTATTAAAAAACTATATGGAGTACAATATGAAAAAAATATTAGTAACAATGGCAATCGTAGGATTGGCATCAACATCTGCATTTGCAGTAAGTACAGCAGCATGTGCAGGTTGTCACGGAGCTAACTTTGAAAAAGCAGCACTTGGTAAATCTAAAATCGTTAAAGATTTGAAAAAAGATGAAATCATCGCAGCACTTAAAGGGTACAAAGATGGTACTTTTGGTGGAGCAATGAAAGGTGTTATGAAAGGTCAAGTTGCAAACTTATCTGATGCAGATATCGAAGCAATCGCTACACAAATTACTGCAAAGTAATCTACTGAGATAAGAGGAACACCTCTTGTCTCGTATCTTCTAGCTACACTTAAAATAAATCTTTTTTATTTCTAACTACTTTTTTACATCCTATTTATAATTCAGATATAATAACTCCTAGATAATGATGGAGAATACTATGGATGAATCAATCAACGTTTTAGGTGAACCTTTGGAGCCTTGCTCACTCAAACCTCTTACTGGATTTCACAGAGACGGCTCTTGTAACACAGGTGACCATAACCCTGCGGTACATGCGGTATGTATTTATGCAACAGAAGCGTTTTTATCATACTCAAAAAAGGTGGGTAATGACCTCTCTACCCCTATGCCACAATATAACTTTGCAGGTGTCAAACCTGGACAAAGTTGGTGTTTGGGTGGACACTCTTTTGTAAAAGCTGTCCATGACGGTATGGCACCAAAGATTTTTATCCATGCAACACATATGAAAATGCTTGAGCTTATTGACCTTGAAACACTTAAACAGTATGCTATAGATCTTTAAATCTCACAAGAATCTATATTTTTAAATCCTCTGTAGGCTAACCACCAGAGTGGCCATTTGTAAAGTCGTTCAATGATTTTTTTGACTAGGTAGGCACTATATCCATCTATATGCAGTGTACCAAAGTCTATCACCGCATATCGTCCTCCTAGTGCTATGGCTATACCTTGTAATTTTAGGTTAGATTTTTTAAGACTTTTCTTTGTTTGTGTGCATAAGATATTCTCTGCCGCGAGCGTACCACTTTGTATGGCTATTTGTGCCGTAGGAGGTAAAGGGTTTCCTTTTTTGTCACTAAGTGCTGCTGTATCTCCTACGATGTAAATAGAGTTATTTTCTGTAGCCCTTAAGTATCTATCAACAACAAATTGTCCTCTCTTGGTGTGTTTCAAACCTAAAGTTTCAAGACAGGGAGCAGGCATAGTCCCTCCTGCAAAGATCATAAAATCAAAAGGAATTTTTTCTCCATTATTCAAGAGGGTTTCATGTTTATAGATAGAGGCTATACGACAATTGGTATGCACTTTTACGCGTAACTTTTCAAGTCGTTTAGTAGTTATTCTAATGATGCGTTCATTCATGCCATTGAGTACTGTATCACGGCTGGCTATGAGGTGTATATGTAAGGTTGCACAAGAGAGAGCATTGCTTCTGTAATAATGGTTGAAAAAATGTTGCATGCCTGCGGCTATCTCTACACCAGAGAGTCCTGCTCCTCCTACAATGATGTTAAAATTTTCTTTGGCTTTTTTGTCTGATTCTAGGCGCTTATAGAGTTCATCTTGGAAAAATTGATTAAGTTTTAGTGACCCTCTTAGGCTTTTTGCTCCTAATGAGTAGTTGTAAACATTTGAATCGCACTCGAAACGTTTGGTAACGCTTCCTAGTGCGAGGACAAGGGTATCGTAAGACTCTTCACCGTCATTAAGAAGAATGCGTTTATTTGCAAGTTCAACGGAGAGAACCTTACGATGTTTAAAAGTGACATTATCGTAGTTAGCACACAATGAAGGAAGGCTCACAATGGTCTCTTCAAAGGAAGTGTTACTAGAAATCAGTTCGTAGCCTTCTGTCTGCAAATAGTGGTAAGGGTGTTGGTCAATCAATGTAATCTTGAGCTTAGGGTTTTTACTAAGTCGTCGCATCGCTGCAATGCCTGCGTAACTACCACCCAAAATAACAACATGATGGTCAAACAAATGTTGCCTCATGACCACCTCCTACGATATTGGAACTCTTGAAAGTGTTCCATGTCACTGACTTACTATATTGAATCTATGTGTAAAGGGTGTGGAGTTTAGAGTATTTCTTCAAGTTCTTGTACACAGGTAAGTTCATAAACCCACTGGTGTAAGTCGAGCATATCTTCATAGACTTTAAAGTTACGCTCTATAATCTTTTGGGAGTGAAACGTTTTATCAGGCTTAAATGTTTTGTACGCGTACATAGCGCCATATTTTGCCAAGTAGGCATGTGGTGCATCAACATACTCCTCAAAACCTCTAGGAAATTTTTTATATTTTGGCTCAGCTATCTCATAGCCTTTGGCTTTGAGTGTTTCAAGTATGTTGTGTAATTCTTTTCGTTTAGTGTCGTTCTTGATGTACTCCCTATATGTTGCAAGTAATGGTGGCTTGAAGTTACGTATACCCGTAGCTACAAAGACTTCAAATGGATCATAGTGCATATAAAATGAGGCACTTTGCATTCTGTGCGTCGCACCCTGCCAAAAGATGATGCCTATACGTTCCTTTATAGGATCAAGCCTATGAAAACGTGCATCACGGTAGATGCGAAAGAGTGATTTATTTACCTTAGGGATGGCATGGATGTTGGGTACGAGTATCTGCAAGTGTTCACCCATATCTTCAACATAGGCAACATTGGGTGCAACTATGTACTTTTCATACTCCTCCCTATGGTCATCCAGCCATTCTTTTGAGTTGTTTATGATGATATTGTCGAGAAACTCTAATCCCTCTTTTGGGAAACCGTTAAAACTCATAAAATCCTCTTTATTTTCTGCCACAACAGACCTAATATTTCATGCCAAGCCATATCCGTTTTTCGTAAGGCATGTACATCAAAAAAGTTCGTATAGTGTGGATGTTTGATTTGGGCTAGATGGTTGGTAGGTGCTGGTATAGGTGTAAGACCCTCATGTTTAAAAAACTGCATAGCACGTGGCATATGTGATGCAGAAGTCACAAGTACAAAAGGCTTGGAACCTATGTAGCTTTTGGCAGCTTCAGCTTCTTCCTGTGTATCTTTCGCATGAGGCTCAAGATGGATATTCTCTGCTTTAACACCCAAGGCTACGGCAAGTTCTTTTTGCATTTTCGCACCACTTGTGGGGTCATAAAGTCCACTATATCCGGAGACGATAATAGTTGGTTGTTCTTTTAACTGATGGTAAAGACGTATGGCTTCATTGAGCCTAACCAAAGACACTTCATGATTTTGAGATGTAATGGGTTGTGAAGTATCAGTATGATGCATATTTCCTAAAACATAAATATATGATATATTATTAGGTGCTTTTTTTAAAGTTGGATAAACATGTTCATAGGGGTAGAGTAGTGCATTGGCAAAGGGAGAGTAGGATATAACAAAGAGCCAGACAAAACCAAGACTTAAAAAAAGAGTGGCTTTGATGCGCTTGTTTCTAAAAAGCAATACTATACCAACTAAAAGCAGCAGCATACCTATGGAAAATGGCATGATAAAGAGAGAAACAAATTTTTTGAGTAGAAAGGAAAGTTCCATTTAGTCTATACGTCTACTCTCATCTGCACCCATCTCCATCACTTCCCATGGGAGTCCTTGCGCGTTGAGTTCCTCCATAAATGGATCTGGGTCAAACTCTTCCATATTGAAAACACCTTTGCCTTGCCATTTGCCTTCTAGCATAAGCTTGGCACCTATCATGGCTGGTACACCTGTTGTGTAGCTGACTCCTTGGCTTAGTACTTCTGCATAGCACTGTTCATGGTCACTCACTTGGTAAATATAGACAGTTTTTTCTTGACCATCTTTGATTCCCTTGGCGAAGATGCCAATGTTAGTCTTACCTTTAGTTCGAGGTCCAAGGCTTGCAGGGTCGGGAAGTAGGGTAGCGAGGAATTCCATAGGGACTATCTTCATACCTTTGTGTTCTACCTCTTTGATGCCAAGCATTCCCACATTCTCAAGGCACTTCATATGGGTAAGGTAGCTCTCTCCAAAGGTCATAAAAAATCTGATTCGTTTAAGTCCCTTGATGTGTTTGACAAGTGATTCCATCTCTTCATGGTAGAGTAGGTAAGAGTCTTTTGCTCCTACTTCAGGGTAGTCCCACACTTGTTTTATAGCCATTGGTTCTGTCTCTATCCACTCTCCATCTTCCCAGTAACGTCCTTTTGCACTTACTTCACGTAGGTTTATCTCAGGGTTAAAGTTGGTTGCAAAAGGGTAGCCGTGATCTCCTGCATTACAGTCTAGGATGTCGA
>JALXBG010000036.1 GCA_026991605.1 Sulfurovum sp. | reverse complement strand
ATAGTAGAAGATGGTGATACCTTTGCAGCCAATGCACTCATCAAAGCACGTACTATTTATGAGAAGTTGGGAGAAGAGTATATTGTGATTTCTGACGATTCTGGTATCTCACTCCCTGTGCTAAATGGTGCACCTGGTATCTACTCGGCACGTTATGCAGGTGAGGGTGTGACAGATAAAGACAATCTATATAAACTTATCGATGCAGTCAAAGAAAAAGGGTTGAAGTCTACACCAGCGTATTATACAGCGGCTATTGCTATAGTCTCTAAATATGGTGAGTATGTGGTGCATGGTTGGATGCATGGAGATGTGATAGATGAAGCAAGAGGAGAGAAGGGCTTTGGGTATGACCCAATGTTTATTCCTGCTGGATTTGACAAGACTTTGGGTGAGTTGGATGAGGATGTGAAGGGTGAGATTTCACATCGTGGTAAGGCTTTGGCTTTGGCGAAGCCTATCATTAATATGTTACGGATGAAATAATTGTAGGGTGCGGTTGCTACCGCACCACATAATAGAATTTGAAAAAAAGAAAACTTTTGCCGTAAGGGCTATTAAAAGGTGCTGTGGCAACAGCACCCTACGAGGAAATACAATATGAAACAACAACAATTTATGAAAGACCTACAAATCATCTATGATGAGTTACAACATAGACAGGGTAGTCTAAACAAGTATTATGAATTACTTGATGAGAGTAAAACACATGATAGAGCAGATGCAGTAGTCGATGCATTTTTAAAACTTCTTGATATCCCTAGAGACAAAGACTCTGAGATGGCAGCACTTACGCGTATAGTAAACTTGCGTGAAGATGCCTTGGAGCAAGTGTTAGAGAAGAGTGGTGCTTCTAAAAAAGAGAGTGCCATGAAAAAAGAGTTGGCGTATGGTTTTGCAAGTACGATGCACATTACCCGTCATGAGAGTTTTATCGGCTGGGTGGAAGAGCATAAGTTATTGACACCTTTTTACCGTGCGCTTATTTTGGGTGTGCATTTTGTGGGTATTCGTCTGAGCGAGTGGCAGAGTCATTGGACAGATCATATCATCCATTCTGTAAACCTTGAACTTAGTGAACTGTTTAATGGTGATGATGCCAAAGTCTTTGAGATGTTACAAGGCGAATCACTGCTTGACAAAGACGAGAGTGGCTGTGTGGGTGACAGATGTTACTCTGTGCTTAAAAAAGAAGATACAGGCTATAAGTCTGTAGCCTATGCAGAAGCTTTCCCTCAGCAGGTAGAGGGTGTGACTACTGCATTGGAACAACTTATTGCTCTACTAGGGCAACATGAAGATGATGTCTTTAACCAAAAGCAAGAGTGGTTAGACTATTTTGGTGCCATTTGGGAAGCATTTGGGCATAAAAACCCTGATGAACTTATAGGTAAATGGGCAGAGGTAGATAGAAAATGGATGGCAGTGAAGACACCTTTACAAGTAGGGCATCCATTAGAGTATTATGAAGACCACTATAGAAAGGCAGTGGCTTTGGAGTGGGATTTACGTATTGTAAACCCTGCGTTACAAGAGGGCTCACCTACAAGACAAAATATAAAAGATTTTGCGGGTGCAATGGCAGAAGAGTTCGGAAGCCAAGCCCAAAAAACAATAGCTAAGAACCTCACGCAGGTAGATGAGACGCAACTCTACATAGGTCAGCCTATACTCTACTATGCAGCAGAGTTTAACGGACTTTTCTCTGCACAAGTGGTACCTAATGATGAACAGGTCTCAGCAGAACTGGGTAAGAAAATCTTTGCTTATGCAGATTTTGTGATGGAGTCTAAGAAGTCTAAGCCTATTATGAAACTAAGTGTAGAGACCATGGGAGAGGATTTTGTCAAAGCACAAAGAAAGCTTATAGATATCAATCCTGCACTCTGGCAAGAGCTTTATGACATCTCAACAGTAGGGCATGAGTATGGACACATCTTGTGGATAGACTCAGACACTGAGACCAAGATGAACGGCACAGGGCAGTTTAAAAACATAGAAGAGTTTAAAGCCACTGCTGGTGGGCTTATGGCATTTTTTCATAATGAAAAAGAGGCACTGAAAAATCATGTAGTAGATGATGTGGTGTCACGTGCAGTAGGGCTTATGGCTTGGCGTGAAGTGGGTGAGGTATTGCCTTATTACTGTGAAGGGCTTATCCATTTAGACATATTGTTTGGCTCAGGTATCATCACCTATGATGGAGAGATAAAGATAGACTATAGTAAATATG
>JALXBG010000035.1 GCA_026991605.1 Sulfurovum sp. | reverse complement strand
TAACTAAATATTTCATCAATGTCTGATATAGATTTACCATCACTGATATATTGCTGAAATACTTCTTTACTCTTTTCAAATAGGTCTAAGAAAACTGCATCAACTTCAGGCTTTTTTGCAACAGGCTCTACAAGATCTGCATAAGCCCTATTGTTAAAAGTACCCGATCTTCTTGCAGGAGGACTAATAAATACAGGGGTTAAACCCAATGCCTTTGCCTTATTGCTATATTCTTCTAATTCTGCTTCAAATTCCTCAGGCGTATTGCGGTTTTCATCATTGCCTCCATATTGAATGAGTAAAAATCCTCCATCATTATCATTGGTAGAGTTTATTAGTTCTTCTGTAGTATCCCAATATCTATTTATCATACCTGGCCAATTTGCATAAGGAAGGTCTGTTACTGGCGTCTTGTAGCTAATAGTATCTGAACCTGAACGAGCCCTATTATATACTTTGATTGGGTCTTTCATATACTTATCCAATTCTTCTCCCCAGCCCTCAAGTATTCTATTGTCCCCATAAGTATCTGCAGGCTGAATTAAAAGGCTATGCCACCATCCAGCATGTACTGTTGACTCACCTATAATAAAGATACGTTTAGGTGTCTCATTTGCAGGTATATCATTCGCATCTAAAGGATTAGAACCAGCAGCTATTTCTACAACATCACTAAAACCATCATTGTCATCATCTGTATCTGCGTTATTACCTATTCCATCACCATCAGTATCAACACTTTCACTGGCATTTAAAGGAAATGCATCATAAGCATTAACCACTCCATCCCCATCTATATCTGAATCTAAAATATCAATAATACCATCACAATCAAGATCAGACTTAGTAATACTTGCATCATATATAGGCAATACAACCACTAATCCATCACTTGATGGCATAGGAAACCACTGAGGACAGTTATTGTTTGCATATGTAATTTGACTGATTGTTAAAATTATTAGAAAGTGTATGAGTAAGTTTTTTATATACATTGCATATTCCTTTCGTATTTTATGAGTTATATTTTAAAAACATACTTCATCATACAAAAAAATAAATCTTTTGTCATTCATCTATCTTAATATTTATAATCTTTTTTTAGTTGGCTTAAGTGTTGAGGAGTCATTCCTAGGTAAGTTGCTATATGATATTGTGGTACTTTATCCAGTAAGTATGGAGTATTTAGCATAAATGTATCAAATCTTTCTTGAGATGTTTTCATCTGTCTATCCACAATTTTTTCATAGAGAGTTGCATAGGCTACCTCAGCCATAAGACGGCTAAGCCTCTCTTCTTTTCGTAGTATTTTATGTAGGCTTTGGACAGCATCATACTCCATAACCAATAATTCACAATCTTTAATCACTTCTATACTTAGCATAGATTCTTTTTGGGTAATAAAACTATAATAATCCACTACAAAGAGATTATTAACCTTTGCATTATTATCATTAAACATGATGTTCCATGTGTAATCTTTGCCATCTTCTCCTACCATATAGGCTCTTGCTAAACCTGAGTTAATAAAAGATATTTTATTACACACTTTACCTGCATGATGTATAATTTGACCTTTTTTATAATATTCAATGTTTATTTTGGTTTTATACTGCTCCCATTCTTCTGATGTAATATCTATATATTTTTCAATGAATTTTTTATATTTAGTATACATTACTTTTCCCTTTAGATATACTGTTTATAAGAATCACCCTAACATTTATATCATTTTTTATTTATTTTTTATCAATATTTTCTACAACCTTGTCAATCTCCCTTAAAAAGTTTTCTATCTTTTTACCAAACTCTTCCATGAATGATTTGGTTTTTGCTAAATCAATATTTATATTATTTTTGTCAATTTTTATACCTACATTTTCACCCATATCTACTTTACCTTCAGAGATGTCTTTTTGTATCTCTTGTGCTTTTCCTTCAAAGGTCTCTTTAAGTGCGTTGAAAAAATCTTTAGTTTGTGTAAGGTCTATATTGAGTTTACCCTCACCCATTTCCACACCCATTTTTGAAAATAAATCATTATTTTGTTCTGCCATTTTGAACTCCTTTTTAATCATTATATCTTATTTTCTAAAAATATCTAAATCAATAATCTGTACAAATAATCTATATAAAAGAGATATTTTAGTGTTATAATAATAAAAAGAAAAGGATGCTTCATGTTAAAAGTTAGAACAAGTCTCTTACTCTTTATTTCTATACTATTTCTAGAAGTTGGTAGCCTTCAAGCTGCTTGTAACCCAGCAGGAACAGCTGGAAATGACATTGTCTATTGTACGGGAGTGATCAATAGTTTTCAACAGTTTTATGGGGGTGATGACAGAGTCACACTGAACAATGTAACTGCACTTACAACAAACAATGTATATTGGTTGGATGAATCACTAGGTGGGAACACTGCAACAGATGGGAATGATACTTTTATCTCAGATCACAGTCAATTTTATTGGGTTTTAAGCTTTGGAGGAAATGATGTTTTTGATATCAATAACAGTGAATTTAATAACCTCTATGCAGATACAAATCCTGGTCATGGTACTTCACAAAGAGGGAATGATACGATTCATATAGACAACTCCACCTCATATGGATATATATTGGGTGGTAATGACAATGATTACATAGAGATAAAAGACTCAAATGTCTCTAATGTTGCTTCAGGATATTCAAATATTTATGCAGGTACTGATTATTCCCCTTTTGATGGGAATGACACTATTATCTTAGACCATGTCAATTTTGATGCTCCTTTGTATTGGAGTACTACTGCCACACAAGGTCTAGTAGAGGGTGGTAGAGGGGATGACAACATTACTTTTACAAAAGGTGGAGAGGCCTATTACGTCTATGGTGGACATGGCAATGACCATATTGAATTTTTTGACAATGAACATTTTAATGATTGTAACTCCTCTGTACTCTCAACAGATAAATGTGGAATTTACGGAGATGAGCCCTATGATTCTGAACTCAATGCCTCTATGACACCACTCTTACATGGAGACGACACGATACTTCTACACAGTGGAGATTTCAGTCGTATATTTATCCAAGGTGGAGATGGCTCAGATACGTTAACTATTGAAACACCTGTGAGTATTACGGATACACTGATAGATGGTGGCGATGACAGGGACAATACAGATACATTTATAGACCAACTCAATTTTATGCAATGGAGTGGAGACTTAAACGGAAGTAACCTCATTCATTGGGAACAGCTCATCCTTGACGATGCATCAGATATTACATTTATTGATAGCAATATTTCAGTAGGTAACAACACAGGGATAGAACTACTATCTACTCTACCGTATGGACTCATTGTAAGAAACAGTGCTACGCTCAACATCTATCATGATTTTCTCATAGATGGAAATCTACACAATGCAGCAGTACTAAATATACAAGATGCCAATACCCCAGGACAGATACTCACAATAAACAATAATTACAGTGCAGACAATGGAGAGGTTTATCTTGATACAACACTCAATAATGCTTTACCAAGTAGTAGCGATAGCTTGTTAATCAAAGGAGATACACAAGGCACTACCACACTCCACATTAATAATATCAACGGATCAGGAGGACAAACACCTATAGGTGATAATCAAGGTATTTTAGTCATAGAAGTACAAGGTGCATCCAATGGTCAATTTATCTTAGATAATGCACCCATCATCGTAGGAGAGTATCGGTACAACTTAGTGAAGGGAAGTAATGGAAACTGGTATCTTCAATCCCATAAAGATATTGCATCCATAAAACTTATAAAGAGAGTAAATGCAATAAATATTACAAAAACGCAAATGTTACACTATACAATAACACTAAAAAACACAGGAAATGTAGCGCTCACCAACATTCAAGTCATAGATACTTTTCCAAATAACAGTCAATCGATACTTGCCCTGCAAAGCGGTGATATAAACCAAAATAATAAACTAGATTTAAATGAAGAATGGATTTACTTAGCCACTTTTCCAGTCACACAATCCGATATAGATAAAGGAGAAACACTTAAAAACAAAGCCCAAGTAACTACTTCTGAGGCTGTAGCATCAACTGGGTTTGCATACACTCAAATAAAGCAAAAAAACACATATAGTTTTACAAAAAGCACTACAACAAATCCACAACACATAGGAGACTGTTTATCCTATACTTTTTCAGTAAAGAATAAAGGGAATACAAGGTTAAAAGTAAATAAGATAACTGATGAAAATTGTTTAAGTGATATCAAATTACTATCTGAATCTTTACATGGTAATGGCATACTAGACATAAATGAAACACAAATTTTTACTTGTACATCATATCCTGTTACAGCATTTGAGTCCACATGTTGTCAAGTTATAAATATTGCAAATATCGAAGTAAAAACCAACCTATCAAATATCATACTAAAAGAAAAAACATCAACAGTTATCACAGCAATACATATACCAAATTCATGTACATGCGATAATCCTTTTCTTCAAAGACCGCCTCTTATGCCGTCAGATGCTAAAACCCTCATGCTCTCATCCACATCAGCGACGCTTCAGTGGAAAGATAATGCATTTGATGAATTAGGATATAAGATATATCAAAACAACAAACTTATTGCTACTTTAGGAAAAAATGTACATACATTGACCCTTAACAACTTAAAGCCAAATACCACTTACACATATATGATAAGATCATATAACACATATGGTACTTCATATAGAACAATGATTACATTTACTAGCAAAAACGATTATGCTTGGTTTCCAGCTATATACAACTTACTTTTATAATATCTACAAAAACGCCAAGAGTGAAGCAGTCACAGCAACATTAAGTGACTCAACCCCTCTTTGCGTAGGTATAGCGATGCTTGCGTTGCAGATGGACTCTACTGCCTTACTTACGCCCTCACTCTCATTGCCCAGTACAAAAATTGTCTTATCACTATAGTTTTGCTCTTTGTATGAACTCTTAGCATGAGAAGAGAGTGTATAGACATCTGCTCCTTCATTTTTAAATGACTCCAATGTTTGTTTTAAATTTGACGTTTTAATGATGGGCATTTTAAATATCGTACCCACGGAAGCTTTGATGACCAATGGGCTTATTTGAGCAGCACCTTTTGACGGTAGTAGTATCGCATCTATATTACCAGCTGCACAAGAACGTATAATCATCCCTAAGTTTTGAGGGTTAGTCACCCCATCCAGTGCGATGATGCGATAACTTTCATGTGTATCTTTAAAATACTGTTCATCTCCAAAGTGTTCTAGCACAATGTCTAGTGCCACACCTTGGTCTTGTTTTGCATTTTTAGAAATGCGAGAGAGAGACTGTTTGTCATGATACTTGACTTCTATGCCTCGTTTTTTTGCTATGTCTTTCATATCTTCAAGCACTTGAGCGTCTTTGTTTGACTTGGAGAGATGTAGTTTATGTATGGTGACAGCTTCATCTTCTAGTGCTTCCATAACCGAGTTACGTCCGTAGATGGTTAGTACTTTGTCAAAAAAAGCTTTTTTTTCTAAATATTCGGGAGAGTCTTGCATGTAGGTACCTTCTGTATGTTACTTATTATTCGTATTTTATCATCTTTACTTGTTACAATACCCTATGTTAAAATTTTTCTATAGACTTGGACTTTTTACTATTTTGCTACTTAGCACAACTATTCTCTACCAAAAACACACTTATGCCTATCACACACTCACACGCACCAACCCACTATCACATACCCAAGCACTTGTAGATGAAGAAAAATATATGGATGCCTACACCTATTTGGACTACTTTATGCAGTTTGACTACATGAAACACAATCCCAAGGCAGAAGCATTATTCAACAGCATACAAACCAAACGCCAAAGTCTCAGTTATCAGTCTGAAAAGGTAGCCCAAGGCATCAGTACAGGAACATCCGATGAACTCTCAGGACAGATAGCAGCCATAGGGTCTGACTTTTTTCTCATTGGTGACATACGTGACTTGGCTTTGGAGGGGACACACTACTTTAAACATGAAAAGGTCGACCCTGTTTTGGTTTCACTCTCTACCATAGGACTCGTAGCTAGTGCTTCTACACTCTTTACTTTAGGTTCAAGCGCAGTAGCAAAAAGTGGCATCTCTGTTTTAAAACTTGCCCATAAAAGCAAACGAATACCCGTGTGGCTCAGCAAATACCTTGTGCGAGAATCTAAGGTTATCCGACAGACTAAAGACATTTCAAGTATCAACCCCCTCTTTAAGACGCTTGATACGATGCACAAAGAAGTAGGACTGCAAGAGACACTCAAGCTTCTTTCTCGTACACAGAATTTCAAAGAATTAAAAGGTCTAAGCAAACTGACCAAACGCTTTGGAAAAGAGACAGATACCCTTTTAAAACTTTCAGATAAAAAGCTTTTAACCCATGAAAACAGACTAAACAAGATGGATAAAAAAACGATTATGCTTGCTTCTACCTATGGGAGTAATGGATTTGTACATCTCATTAAAGGCGGAGAGAAGAACTTTATTAAAACGACTAAACGTATGAAAGCCTATGCAAAAGTAGGATACAAAGGAGGAATTTGGAAAGTGTTTCTATGGCTTATGAAACACTTGAGCGATACGACACTCATGTTACTCATGGGTGTCTCGGCACTACTGCTAGTGCCGTTTAAAAGAGTGCTAAAAAAAGCTACTTAGCCTCACCATTCCAAGCGATGTGTGGTTTTCCTGCATCGTCAAACTCCACTGCTGGCATACCCATGATGTTATACCCAGCATCCACATAATGCACTTCACCCGTAACCCCTGAACTAAGGTCAGAAAGCAAATACATACCAGAATTCCCCACTTGGGAAATGGTTACATTCTCTTTAAGTGGAGCATGGGCTTTGTTCCATTTAAGCATAAATCCAAAGTCACTTATGCCTGCTGCGGCAAGTGTCTTGATAGGACCTGCTGAGATAGCATTGACTCGAATACCGTCTTTACCTAAGTCTTCAGCCAAGTACTTCGTTGTCATCTCTAACGCTGCTTTTGCCACACCCATAAGATTATAGTTTGGTATATACTTTACCCCACCATAGTAAGAGAGTGTCAGTACCGAAGATCTGTCTGAGAGTATAGGCTTTAACTCACGTACTATTTCGATGAGTGAATATACAGAGATATCCATAGCAACATCAAACGCCTCTTTACTGATGTCATAGAAACGTCCGCTTAGTCCTTCTTTAGGTGCGAAAGCTATAGAGTGTACGATAAAGTCTATCTGCCCCATATCTTTTTCTAAAGAGTCTTTGAGTGCTTTAATCTCTTCAGGTTTACTCACATCACAAGGGTATAACCTTGCACCACACTCTAAATCTTCTGCAATAGGTGCCAGTTTTTGCTCAAAACGTTCATTAAGAAATGTGATAGCCATCTCGGCACCCTGCTCTTGACAGGCTTTGGCGATACCATACGCGATAGACTTTTTATTAGCGATGCCTAAAATGACACCTTTTTTACCCTTCATTACCATTCAACTTCTCCAAAAATAAATTATGTTATCTTAACATTAAGAAACAAAAATGAAAGACACAAATGCATAAAATACTCATTATCAGTACAGGTGGTACTTTTAACAAACACTATAACCCTATAAATGGCACACTTGAGAT
>JALXBG010000034.1 GCA_026991605.1 Sulfurovum sp. | reverse complement strand
TATCTTCAACTATGAGCACAGCTTCGGACTCAACTAAAACATATGTTCCAATTATTATGGATTCCATTATTACTTTTGCTGCTATAGACAATGGTCCAGATATCTATGAGGCAATATTAACTAGCAATGATGATGTGGTACTTATTCAGAAAAGTACTAAACTCATGTGGGTAAATGAACCTGATGTTAGCAAAGGTAAATGTGCAAAAATTCATAAAGATGCATTCCGTTCTGAATTTGAACGGGCAAAAGGATTTTGTAAGAGTAGTCAATTTGGAAATTTTGCAGGATTATCTAATTGGAGAACACCTACCGCTGATGAGTTAAAAACATTCATTAAATCTACAAAAGACATGAATGTGAATTATGATGCACATTGTGATAAACTACTTGCACTCAAAAGTAGTCAAATTACAAATGAAACTATAGATAGTAGTTATACAACTATCTCAACAAGGTTTAACTCTAGTAATCCTATTGGTATTGATTTACAATCTTTAAAACCAAATATTGGTCTTAGATGTGTAAGAAGTATTACAGAAGAATTGTAACGTATAACTCGTAACGAAGCTCCAACCTCGTTATGCCCTATCGGTATCTGATTTATATATCAACTCAATATGCCGATAAAAAGTATCACAGCAGGAGCTGTGATACTAGCTACACAAACCCCCATTTCTTCAAAATAATATCCAAGACCGGCTTCTTATACGCCCCCGTATGGCGAAAAACTTCCTCACCTTGTTCATTAAAAAATATCTGTGTAGGCATCTCTTTTAGCTTGTAGGTATCACGTGCTATGAGACGGTCTTTTTGGGAATCTATGGAGTAGATTTGGTACTCTGGATGTACCTCTAACACTTGGGTAAACACTTGAGACATCGCCAAGCATGAATAGCAATGGCTCATACCAAAGGCTAATATAGTTGGTCTGCCGTTTCCGATATTATGTTTAATGTGCTTATATTCTTGAATGGGTAGTACTTTTTTGTCGGACATTGTTGCTCCAAATATCTATTAAACGCATTATACATCAAGCTTATTAAACCCATTTAGATATAATTAGACTATGAATGAAACAGAAAAAAATAACTTTACTTTACAGAACATTAAAGAAAAAGGTACAGGATTACTTGTAAGTGCAGGGAGCTTTTTGGACAATGCTATAGGCATTTTTAAAAAAGATGAATCTACCATGACAACTGAAGAGAAGGTCGAAAAACAGCATATGCTCAACTTCATCTACGGTATGGGCGCGGGGATTGTCATTTACCATTTTCTTATAGGTGCTGTGTTACTTCTAGGTATCATTTGGTTTTACAACCTATCACTCAAAAAGACAAAAGTCCTCATGGAAGAGAGCAAACCTAAAAAACGTACCTACAAGAAACGTAAGAGCGCTAAGGCTACTACAAACGAGACTAAAGAGAGTTAGTCTCAACATCTTTTGTTATAATCAATAGACTTCTTGCAAAACTCTATATTTTGCAGATACTTTTTAATGTGCATTAGATTTTATGAAGTAGGATCGAAGTCCTAGTCTTAGCTAAGTCAAGAGACTACTTCATGAAAGATGATGTGCAATAAAAAGTATAAGCATGTATAGCATTTTGCAAGAAGTTTCATACTAAACTAATCATATTTAAGGGAGTCTATCATTATGTTATTAGGTGTCAACATAGACCATATCGCTGTATTAAGAGAAGCTAGAAAAGTCGCAGATCCAGACCCACTTGATGCACTGAGCATATGTAATCGTGCAGGTGCTGACCAGATTACTATACATCTGCGTGAAGACAGACGTCACATGCAAGACAGCGATGCTGAAAACATTATAGCGTTGTCAACTTTACCTGTCAACCTTGAGTGTGCAACAGAACCAAGCATGATAGACATCGCTTGTAAGCTACGCCCACACCGTGTCACACTTGTACCTGAGAAACGTGAAGAGGTGACAACAGAGGGTGGACTCTCCGTTGAGGGAGAACAGCCTAAACTAAAAGTTGCCATTAAACGTCTACAGGCAGAGGAGATAGAAGTCTCACTCTTCATAGACCCTACGCTTACAGCTGTCAAGGCTTCTGAAGCCTTAGGTGTAGAGTGGATAGAGTTTCATACAGGTAAGTACGCAAACATCTACGCGATGCTCTACTCTAACCTAAGTAAAACACACCACTCCATACCAGAACTTGAACTCTCACGTAAGATACTCAAACAGATGTTACAAGATGAACTCTGCAA
>JALXBG010000033.1 GCA_026991605.1 Sulfurovum sp. | reverse complement strand
TTCGCTTGCATTGCATTTTAGATGCTTATACCCTTATAAAACCAATGTAATAGGATAACAAGATGAAAATATTTTACAGTAGTGATGACACTTTTGAAGCAAACTTCAATGAACTTTTAGAACGTGGTAAGATGGATATAGAAGGTGTAACGAACATCGTCTCAGGTCTGCTTAAAGAGATACAAACTGAGGGTAATACTGCACTCAAAGCACAAATAGCCAAGTTTGACAGATGGGAACCTAAGGATGATGCTGAACTTCTCGTTAGTACAGATGATATGGCTAAAGCCTATGAAAACATAGACCCAAAACTTCGTGATGCCTTGCACCTTGCGTATGATCGCATTGAAGCGTATCACCAAAAGCTTATGCCTAAGACTTGGATGGACAAAGAAGCCAATGGAACTATACTCGGGCAAAAAGTCACAGCAGTAGACAGAGCAGGGCTATATATACCTGGTGGGAAAGCAGCTTATCCAAGCTCACTTCTTATGAATGTCATCCCTGCGCAAGTGGCAGGAGTAGAAGAGATAGTGGTTTGTACACCAGCGCCAGATAATGAGCTCAATGAGCTTTTACTTGCTGCCTGTCACCTCTGTAAAGTAACACAAGTTTACAGAGTAGGTGGAGCATCTGCTATAGGAGCGATGGCGTATGGAACTGAGACCATTCCTAAAGTAGATGTCATCACAGGACCTGGAAACATTTTTGTGGCTACAGCCAAAAAATTAGTCTATGGTGAAGTAAACATAGACATGATTGCAGGCCCATCTGAGATAGGTATATTGGCAGATGAGACAGCTAGAGAAGACTATCTTGCTATTGACCTACTAAGTCAAGCAGAACACGACGAAATGGCATCGTCTATCCTCATCACTACGGATGAAGAACTCGCTAACAAGGTGAGTGATAAAGTAGAAGAATTCCTTGGCACGCTTAGCCGTGAAGAGATAGCTAGAAAGTCTATAGAAGAGCGTGGTGCCATTATCGTAGCTTCAGATATGGATGAGGCGATTGATCTTATGAATGAGATAGCACCAGAACACTTGGAAGTGGTTACCAAAGACCCTATGGCATTGCTAGACAGCATTAAACATGCAGGAGCTATCTTCTTAGGTGAAAATACGCCTGAGCCTATAGGTGACTACGTTGCAGGGCCTAACCATACACTTCCTACAGGTGGAACAGCAAAGTTCTATTCACCACTCAGTGTAGACAACTTCTTGAAGAAGTCGTCTATCATCTCTATGTCTAAACAAGGGATGCTAGAGATAGGTGAACAGTGTGCGATGATAGCCAATACTGAAGGATTGACTGCGCATGAGGAGAGTGTTCGGATTAGGTTGAGAAAGTAAAGTGTCTTTTTTTGATAGGTTGTTAGTGGATATTGTAAAAAGTTCTGTAAAAGGTATTGCAAAAAAGACACTAAGTGAAAAAACATATAAAAGAACTTCTACTGTGTTCACTGTCATATCTTCAGTTCTTGCTATTGTAATGATAGGATATTTTATTTTTGTTCTTATTATGTTTTCTGGATACAAAGGCGGTTAAATTTCTTTCGTTTGTATCAATTTTCGGTGGGAATACTTACCTAAATTCAATTCAAAAATTTTAGAGGTGTAGGTCGGGGTGTCCTCTCCCCGAAAACTTAAATTAAATATAAAATATAACGCTTTTTTCTTGTGCAAATTTATGTCGGGGTGAGGGCACCCCGACCTACAAGTTTATCGAGAAAATAGATATGTATCATGAATACAAGGGTGTGGTTACCGCCACACCTTGAATTTGGAAGGAAGTGTTTAATTTTTTCTTTCATCTTGCATAGAAGGTGCTGTAGCAACAGCACCCTACAGATATTATAAAAAATATAGACAGAACTATCCCCATAAAAAGATAACTAATAATAAAAATAAAATGATTGTTTTAAAAAGAAATGGCGCGGTGGACGAGACTCGAACTCGCGACCCCCTGCGTGACAGGCAGGTATTCTAACCAACTGAACTACCACCGCACCTAAGACCAACTTAATGGTTTAAAAGAATGACATATTGTCATGGTGGTCGCTATAAGACTCGAACTTATGACATCTACCTTGTAAGGGTAGCGCTCTACCAACTGAGCTAAGCGACCGTGATTTTGAACTGTAAGATTATCGTAAATAACTTTGGCGACCCCTAAAGGATTTGAACCTCTGTTTTTACGTTGAAAACGTAATATCCTTGGCCACTAGATGAAAGGGTCATCAGATACCGATAAACAGTTAC
>JALXBG010000032.1 GCA_026991605.1 Sulfurovum sp. | reverse complement strand
AAAGATCTGCGATCTTTGTTTCAAGTGTAATCTCTTTCATGGCTTATCCTTTTTTACTCTAATAAGGAGTATATTACTCCTATTTAAATATAATTTTCCTTACAAAGATAGTAAAACTTATATTTTTCATTATTTGTTCTTATAAATAGAATCTCTAAAATATTTACCCTAGGATATACCATGCATGATTACTTTCTTTACACGCTATTGGCTTTTCTTCTTTCTGTACTTTTTTCCATGGGAGGTACCGGATCTGGTATTGCGTTGATTCCTGTGCTCAGCTTTTTCGGCTTAGAATTCATTGTTGCAAAGGCGACCGGTCTCTTTGCCGGAGCCTCTACTACCATTACTTCTAGTGTTATGAATATCAAACGAAAAGTCCTTGATTTCTCTTTTGTCTGGCCTATTGCCCTCATGATGTTAATCTTTGCACCTCTTGGTGCATACATCAGTCAGTACATCAATGAAACTATTATAAAATTTCTCTTTATGCTGTTACTATTTTACAGTGCTTCTATGATGATGTTTGGGAAAAAGAAGTCACTTACACAGTCCAAAGGTAAAACAGTACTGTTTGCTGTAGGAGCATTTGTAGGATTTTTGGCAGGGATGCTTGGTGTAGGCGGTGGAAATATTCTGATGCCATTACTTATTTTACTTGGGTTTGAACCTAAAAAAGTAGCCATTACGGTTAGCTCTGTAGTACCCTTTGCAGCACTGAGCTCTTTTTTCACCTATGCCAGCTATGTTAATCTTGACTGGATACTGCTACTTTGTGTGATGCTTGCTTCCATCGCAGGAGGATATATTGGAAACTATCTTATGCACTTTAAACTGGATCAGATGAAAACCAAAAAACTGATGGGTATTATCCTTTATATTCTGGCATTTAAAATGCTTTATCAATTACTAGGTTAACCCCTGTATAGTATTCTAATCTTTATCATTCATTTTTCTTCTAATGAATACAGACAAAAAGATCTTCTTCAGTACATCTCTTTTTAGCTATAGCATACACACCTTTGGAGAGTAATGCACTCTTCAATCCTTCACCGATGGAAGTAGCAATCAAAAAATTGACTTGCTTCGCATTACACAAGGTTGGCAATACTTGTCCTGGACGTTTATTTTCTACAAAGACAGGATTTTCCATCACAGACATTTCATTAATCTTTTTTTCAGAAATATGATACAACATTAAAAACGGAGCATCTGGCTTTCCAATGACAAGCTCTTTTTCTTTCATACTTGCGACCAATACACTATAATCTTCTTTTGTATCTTCAATCACCAAATCTGCACCTGTAATCAACATCATACTCACTTTTTCTCTGGCATTTTTAACAATACGTGCAAAAGTTGGGCGAGAAACCCCCATTTGTTCTGCAGCATCTGCTTGATATAAACCTTGATTATCCATTAAGTACAGTGCTTCCATCTCTTCATGTAAAAGATGAATGATATCTTCACTCTTACATGTTTTAGAAGTAAACTCTCTACATCGTGGCTTGAATTGTAAGTTTCTTTTTAATTTATCTCGTCCCATAAATAAATTATATCATAAATAATCTAAATTACTTGACATATGCTCAAAATAGTGATATATTTCCGACATATGTCAAAATAATAGTATCAGTAAAGGATAGATAATGAAATATATTCACTCTATTTATGCATTTTATACTGAAGGATTTAAAAGTATGCGATTAGGGAAAAAGCTCTGGCTCCTCATAGCAATAAAACTTTTTATTCTTTTTGCTGTGATGAAATGGCTTTTCTTCCCCAATTATTTGGAAACACATTTTCAAAATGATACACAACGAAGTCATTACATTTTAGAACAATTAACAAAAAAGGAACACTAAATGGAACATACCAATTTATTGATAGACTGGTCACGTGCACAATTTGCTTTGACTGCTTTGTATCATTGGCTTTTTGTACCACTCACATTAGGCTTAACCTTTATCATCGCTATCATGGAAACTGTCTATGTCAAAACGGGTGATATTTGGTGGAAAAAAACCACTCAATTTTGGATGACACTCCTTGCTATTAACTTTGCTATAGGTTTAGCGACAGGGATTATCATGGAATTTGAATTTGGTACCAATTGGTCAAACTACTCATGGATAGTGGGTGACATATTTGGCGCCCCACTTGCCATAGAAGGTCTCATGGCATTTTTTATGGAATCTACCTTCTTTGCAGTGATGTTTTTTGGCTGGGATAAAGTAAGCAAAAGAATGCACCTACTCTCTACATGGCTTGTGG
>JALXBG010000031.1 GCA_026991605.1 Sulfurovum sp. | reverse complement strand
TCTTGTAAAGACTCGTGACGCAAGGCAAAACTCCACCCCTCAGTAAACTTTTTAGGGTTTGCAGTAGATGTAAATGGGAATGACTGTCCGATGATACCTATTTTCGCACCACCAACTTCTTTAATAGAATATGGAGGGAAAATAAGCTCTTCGAACTCATCTGAGAAAGGGTCATTATCAATCACATTTTGTGAAATAAACTCACCATTTAGTTTCCCAATAAGTTTATGCACACGCTCTTTACCATATGTAAATTCCCAGTGTCCTACCATCACATCTACACCCAAATAGTTTTGCGCATCTACAATCGCTTCACCCTCTGTTTTAAGTGCTACCGCTGTACCTTGCCATGTATCTCCAGAGTCAAGAAGAATAACATTTTTTTCGCCTCTCTCTTTTTTCACATGGTCAATGATAGGTTTCATATGTGCAATACCACCCATTTTTCCAAACTTTTTAGCAAGTTCAGTAAAATCATTATAGGTATCAAAATATGCATCTAAAGAACCTGGTTGAATACCATAATACTTTTGGAAACTCTCTCCACAAATAAATCCTGGTGTCCCCACCAAGTTTTTTGCAGAGATAAGCGTTGATGGTTCTCTCCAATAAAGAGGTTTAATATGTGCATGTAAATCACATATATGAAGGATGGTTGCTTTACCTTTTGGTTCAAAAGAAACTACATCAGAAAAGCTTAATTTTTTTATCTTTTCTTTTGCTGCTTCTCCTGCAAAAAGATTGGTTCCTCCGGCTACACCGGCTAACCCAAGTGCTGAAGCTATCTGAAGAAAGTCTCGTCTATCTATTTCCATAATATTCCCTTATCTTTTTAAACCAGGGATAGCAATTTTTTTCTTTTTATCTGCCCCAAGTTTTGTTACGTATACTTCTAATGCAACCATCTCCTTAGAACCGATAGGAATCACTTTAAGTAATGCATTTTTCATACATCCTTGAAATCTTCTTTGTGGTGTTCTAAGACTAGATTTTGTCATACGGTAGGCTGGCCATGTACCACCAACCGCTACTTCTCCCAAATCTGGAAGGGGTTGTGTTCTAAGTACTTGTCCAACGATATCAGCACTGTGACAAGAGTTACAAGAAAGCCCTCTTCCTCCACGTGCGGTCATATATGTTTTTTTACCAAGCGCATACGCTGCTTTAATATGCTCATCTGCATCAACATCAATACCGATTAATTCATCATTTGCCAATGATTTAACATACGCTAACATAGAGAACATTTTTCCTGATTTAAGTTTTGTTTTCTTTTTACCTTGTTCAACTTCCATGGCTTGAAGCACCTGATCAATTCCTACAACATTCCCAAGTTTTTCCACATATCTTGGGAATCCTGCGATATATTTTGGTAAATCTTTTTCTGAGACACCTAAGAATTTAGCCAAAGCTTCTTCTCCTCCTAGCGAATCTTCTAAAATTTCTCCACCCTCTTCAACATAAATCTCTGCAGGGTTGTTTTCTAGCATTTCTTTATACATTGCTCTATCTGCATCACTCATGGCAAACTGCTCTCCAGCATTAAGCTGAAGCATTCCCATTGTGCTTAGGAAAGCAATTGATAATATTACTTTTCTCATGACTTATCCTTTTGGCTTAAGTTTTTTACTCTTAGAGTTTTTCTCTCCTGTATTATCAGTATAGTCCACAGTAATTTTTCCTTTACCTGGTACTTTCAAGTTTACAGAAAAGTAAGGGTTTGTTGAAACTGTTTCCCATACTTTCATTGTTGTAAATGGTTTTCCATCAAGTGAAAAAGTAATACTATCTATGTAATGTGCTGGTTTTATTTGACCAGTTTTTTTATCTTTTTTTAATCCAGTGTCCATTGGATGAATGACAATAAAATCTACTTTTATTGTGTCTCCTACTTTAAATTTTTTAGGTTTAAATTTTATCATTGATTTTCTAGCTTCTGCCATTTTAAGTCCTTTAAATATTCAATTTTTTTAATAACGCTTTTGTCTCTTTTAAAGGTTGAAATCAACCACATCCACCGATAGTTACTTTCACTGGTTTTGCTGCTCTTAAGAAGCTACCATCACTCATTTCTACAAGTGCTACCACATCTTGGGTACCACCTAGTTTTACACGTGTTGCAAAGTATCCCTTACTGTTCATAGGTGTAAGCATTACGTCTACACATCGTGCATTACCATTTTTTGTGTTTAATACATGAATAGCTTTGACATAATCTGCTTCAGTCATTGGAGACTCTACATTTACTTTTACAGGTACCACTGCACCATTTTCTGCAATCTCAGGTACAGTTAGTTTCACTTTATCACTATCTGTGATGGCTTTACCACCAGTAATTGCAGCAACTGCTGCATCATAAGTTAAATCATTTGGCCCTTTTTTCTTTGCTTTTGTTGCATCTTTTGCCAAAAGTACGGAGGGACTTGTTACTACGGCTACAGCAGAAACTGCACAAATACTTTTTAAAAAATTTCTTCTTTTCATTCTTTTTCCTTATTTAATTATTTTTTCTTTTTTTCTGAGATAACATATGCAGTTAAATCACAAATTTCTTGCTCATTAAAGAGTCCGGTAGTTAAATTCACAGTCATATGTGTGTTTGGATTGTCTATTCTAGGGTCAGCAATCTTTTGGTAGACAAACTGTGCATCTCTTGCCTTTGTGTCGATAAAGTTTTCTTTGTAACTCTCTAGGCTTGGACCAATGTTACCTGCACCTCTTGCACCTTCTATATTATGACACGCAACACAGTTACCAAATTGTTTTGCTTTTTTCTTAACTTTGCCATCTTTGCCTTTTTTTTCAACAAATTTTACAAGTCCCTCTGGTGCGGGCTTCTTCGCCTTTTTACCATTAAGGTTGTGAAAAATGTATTCCCCTCTGGCAATCGCCTTTGGATCATTAAGGTCACAACTTTTTGGCATGGTATACTTTTTGGCTGCGGGGAATAAATCTTTTTTAATCATCTCTGTTGCATCTGGCATATCATATGCTTTTGTCAAGTCCACCGCGTACATTGCTGATGAAGCCGAAAAAAACAATGCTGTCATTGCTAGATATTTGAGTTTCGTATGCATTCATACTCCTTTTAAAATATAGGTTTCGAGAAGTATGATAACAGCCTAATGTAAAAAAAGTGTAAAAAATATAAAAATTAAATATTAATTTTTACTATTTATAAAAATTTGTATTGAAAGGTAGTTCCTTTTCCCAAAGTGGAGGTGACATTTAAAAGTATATTCTCTTCATCTATGATATGTTTTACAATATTGAGTCCTATTCCAAAGCCCCCTTTAGCTTCATTTTCTCTATAGTATCTGGAAAATATTTTGTCCACATTCTCAATACCTACACCATAATCTTTCACTAAAAAGACAATACCCTCTTCGTCTGTAAAGAGTCTTATCTCTATGGATGTTTGCATATGACTGTACTTGATAGCATTTGAAATAGTGTTGTCTACGATGCGTTGGAGTTTTGTTTTGGAGAAGTCATAATAGATGTTTTTATCCATTTGTGCCTCAAGTTTAATTTCCTTGAGGTTGGCTATCTCTTGAAAGTAATCAATACGATTGTTAATAAACTCTCCAAAATCAATCTCCTGTCGTTTATGTTCTACTCTTCCCTGTTTTACCAAATAATCCATATCGTTGTAGATAGTTGCCAAAGTTTTTGAAGCAGACTTCATACGTTGTAAATATTTGTTATTCCCATATTTATTTGCAAACAAATCTGCATTGAGATTGATGATGCTTAAAGGGGTGTTTATCTCATGCATTGAATCTTTGATAAAGTTGTCCAACTGATTGTTGAGTTTTTCAAAAGGTTTTGAAAAGTTTCTCAGCAGAAGGAAAGAGAACGCAAAAAGTGCAAGTACTATAGCAATCATCACTAAAGCAGCAAAATAGTAAATTTTATTGGCAACATGGGTGGTAGAGACGAGTAAATAGTTGGCACCAAAGTAGTAACCATCTGGCAAGGTATAGATGTAATAAAAATGATTTCTTTTTTTATGAAATCCCTCAGTAAAGGAGTTGGGTGTAAAATCAAGTGTGCTAAAAATGGCTTGATACTTATCATCATAGAGTGCTGCTTTGTAGGCTTTGTACCTTGGAAAATGATACACCTTGTCACTATTGTCATATTTTTGCATCGAATTAATAATCTGTTTGGATTGATTTTCCAAAGCCAGTTTTACTTTTGCCTCGTCTATCTGTAAAAGAAGTCCAACATATACAACAAGCGGTGCCATAAGAAGCACTGCAAGAATCATAGTATAGCGAAGGGCATACTTCTTGGCAAAAGCGTCGGTATTAAAAATCAATACTGTATCCTACGCCACGCACATTTTTTATGAAGTCTTTTTCAAGCTTTTTACGCAGGTTTCCTACTTGTACACGAATATTTGCAGAATCCACCCATTCCCCCCATACCTCTTCCCAAAACATTTCGCAACCTACGACTGAACCACGCTGTTTGATAAGAAGTTCCAAAATCTTAGTTTCTGTTTTTCCTAGTTTAATACTCTCACCATTGAGTAGGAGTTTCATTTTTTTTACATCATAGGTATAGTCAAATGGTAGTTTTATAATCTCTTCAGAAGTGGAAAAACAATATGTTTTGACAACTTGTTCTACACGTAACTTTAACTCTGCCAAATCAAAAGGTTTGCGTATATAGTCACAGGCACCACTTTCATACCCGCGACTCAAATCATCTATTTCCGTGAGTGATGTAATGAATATGGCAGGTGTTTTGTTCCCATCCTTACGTAACTGTTCAAGCATTTCAAACCCATTTTTTTCTCCCCCTACTTTAACATCCAAAAGGTACAAATCATAACTTTGTTCATAGCTTGCATCATAGGCTTCATCTGAGTTGGCAAAACATGTAACCTCATAGCCACAATCTTCCAAATACTCTTGCACACTTAATGCCAAAACGGTTTCATCTTCTAAAATAAGGATTTTCATCGTATCACTCCTGTTTTTTTCTCTTTATGTTTGTTGGAAAGTACCATATCTATCAGTTCTTCTTTACTATAGGTTCTCAAAATGGATTTTGCTTCAAATTCTAGATCTCTTTTATCTTCTTCTTGTAGTTTAGGCAGAAGTTCTATCAAGTCTTTATCATATTTATTACGAAAACTTCCATGTGGGTTTTCCCAGGCATTAACCACTTTTTTCACATCATCGTCTGAAAACTGTGTAAAGAAAGAGACCTTTTCACCTGCTTTTTCAAATTGCTTGAGTGCATCATCTGAAATAGTAAGTAGATAAATACCTATTTGTGTACCTTTCCCATTGTACATCGGTTCATGTAAGTAAAGGATGTTTTCTTTATAGGCATAGTTTTTATCTAAAAAGGTATGCCAGTCAAGATTTTTTATTTTAGGTAAGAGTTGTTGGTTGAAATTCTGATTGGAAACAACATATTTATTGACACGTGGGAAGTCTCGCATAAGGGATGCTTGTTTCAAATACTTCTCATCCATCAGGGTAAAGAGCTCAATACCACGTTTACGTAATTTCATAGCAAACTCATCAACGAACTTAATGACTTCCATATAGCCAAGTATTTTTAATCCACTTTGTATCGGAATGGTTGCTTTAAACGTGAGTAAACGCCCTGTTTCCATCCCCACTTTAGGTTTATGGTTGCGTTTCAGTGTGTCTAGGTCATCCCTAAACCACCAAATAGGCATTCCCTCAAACCCTTCGTTCCAACTTCTTGCAAAAATGTAAAAGTCTGGTGTAAATACTTGAATACGTAACGATTTGATATGTGTATATTTTTTAAAACGTTCTGAGATATGAGATAAAATCTTATACCCTTTACTCTCATCATCGGACATAAGAGCATTTTTTAATTCGCCATCTTCGGAGAGTGCTAGTGAAAAAGAGAGTAAATCTACCATCTCATAGTCCAAACCTGCACGAAAGTTTTCTACCACATGGTCTCCCAGTGCAACAAGTCCCTCTTTTTTGTCATTTTGAACAAAGAAAAAGACAGAAATAAACAACAGTATCAAAATGATAAAAATAGCATAGAAGGATAGTTTATTAAAATAATTTTTACTTTTAGTATGCTTTTTGTTCACCTGCACATATAACCTTTGATAATTTGAATGCATTATTATACATAGTCTTTATATAACTTTTACATTGGCGTACTATAATCATCGCATGAGTTCACCAATAAAACAATTAAAAACTGAAATTGCAAAACATGTTATCGGGCATCATACACTTGTAGATGCTGTGCTTATTGGTATCCTATGTGAAGGGCATATCCTCATAGAAGGTTTACCAGGGTTAGCCAAGACTACTATGGTCAATACTTTGGCGGATGCCACAGGCTTAGGGTTTAAGCGTATCCAGTTTACCCCAGACCTTCTTCCTTCTGATCTATTGGGTGCGGAGATATACCATCCAAAAGAGGAGACCTTTGTACTTAAAAAAGGGCCGCTTTTTACCCATTTACTTTTAGCAGATGAAATTAATAGAGCCTCTGCCAAAGTACAGTCAGCCTTACTTGAAGTTATGCAGGAGCGTCAAGTGACTATTGGAGATCATAGTTTTAAACTAGAGGCTCCTTTTATGGTACTTGCGACCCAAAACCCTATAGACCAAGAGGGAACCTATAGTCTGCCTGAAGCACAGCTTGACCGTTTTATGTTTAAAGTGTTGGTAGGATATAACAGTGAAGACGAAGAGTTTGAGATAGCCAAAAAAGCAGCCAATAAAAGCTTCGAGACTGTCACACAAGTACTGAGCCATGAAGCACTTAAAGAGATGCAAAAAGAGGTAGAAGCACTTTACATTGATGATGCCCTGACAGCGCATATCGTTAGACTGGTATTTGCTACAAGAGAGCCTACAAAATATGGCTTGCCTGAGCTTGAAAATATTATCGCCTATGGTGCAAGTCCGAGAGCGACGATAGACATGCTAAAAGCTGTCAAAGCTTCCGCCTACATGCGGGGCAATACAGAGGTGACACCTGTAGATATAAGCTTGTGTATCAAAAATGTTTTGCGTCACCGTATAGTGCTTAGTTACGATGCACAAGTGGATGAAGTAGATATCGATGATGTGATAGAAACATTGTTACAAAAAATAGAACTCTGCTAACATCATGACCTTGAATGATATCTTCCCTGCTGTGGCAATAGTAGAGTATTCTCTCTATACTTTTATACTTCTTTGTATAGCGATTTTGTTAGGGCTTTGGTATCTTTGGAGATTGTATCTTAAACATCAAAAGAGAACAAGAAGCTACTATATCTCTTTGCTTGCACAGAGTACAGAAGACGATGCAAAGCAGATAGCCTATAAGTTTGCATACTATGGCAAACGTGTTGCGCGTACTTCTACACAAAAAGAGGAGTTGATGAAACTCTTAGCATTACTGGAGCCCTTTAAATATCAGGAAAGCCCTTCTCCACTGGATACTCATATGCAAAAACAGCTAGCAAATTTTTTAGAAGCGTTAAGGCATAAAAATGTTTGAGCATTTTGCACTTTTATCTCCTTTTGCTTTGTTGCTTTTACCCCTGTTTATACTCTTGGACTTACGTTCACGTAAGGAAAAGTTGCGCTACTATATGCCTCATGTAAAGCTCTATCCTCTCTCTTTACAAAGACCAAATGCTTTGCGTAAAGTGTTAAAGTGGGTATTGCTTGTTTCTGCCACTGTTGCACTCTCTATGCCTGTTTACAACATCCAAAAGCCTATGGTAAAGAAAGATGCTATTGATATTGTTATGGCACTGGATATCAGTGGGTCTATGAGTCTGTATGGGTTTAACCCTAAAGTGTATGAACAAACACGGCTTGATGCAGTAAAAGAAGTAGTAAGCAGTTTCATTGTGCAACGTAAAAATGACCGTGTAGGTCTGGTGGTTTTTGGCACACATGCAACCATCGCTTCGCCACTGAGTTTTGAGACAAAAACACAACAGCGCATCGTTAAAGGACTTAGTATTGGAGCGATGGGAAAGAGTACTGCACTCATAGACGCGGTTGTATCTTCGGTACGCTTGCTAAAAGAGAGTCAGAGTAAAAGTAAAGTCATCATCTTACTCAGTGACGGAGAGGATTCCTCAAGTAAAGTACCTCTAGTTATCGCCAAGCGTTTACTTAAAAAATATCATATTAAAATCTATACGGTTATCATAGACAAAACCCATAGCAACATGATGGCACAGCTTTCAAAAACCTCCGCAACAAAACCCTATGTGGCAAGAACAAAAAAAGATTTAGAAAAGATCTATAAGCAGATTAATTTGCTGGAAAAATCTCCTGTAAAGTACCACACGCTTACTATGCCTGTACATCTGTATGCCTA
Source organism: Sulfurovum sp. (assembly GCA_026991605.1). Classification (GTDB taxonomy): domain Bacteria; phylum Campylobacterota; class Campylobacteria; order Campylobacterales; family Sulfurovaceae; genus Sulfurovum. Next base: position 17,124 of record JALXBG010000031.1, on the reverse strand, counting down.
CTTTTTGATATTGGCACTTTTGTCTGGGTCGGCATTGCTGGTATTGAACAAAGACGAGGTGTGGTAGCTATGACATTTTTATACCCCTATGTACTAATACTGTCTCTCTTGCCACTTTTGTTCTTATGGCTCAAACTTGTCAAAAAACAAGATGCTTTTTCTAAACATTTCAGTATACAAATGCGTCAAAAACTCTCTCTACCCAGTCAAGGACTTTCTAGTAGGTATAAACGTCTTCTTTTTGTTTTGGTATTGCTCCTATTTATCGTAGCTTTGGCACGTCCAGTGCAGGGGTTGCCTACACTGGACAATGAAGAGAACAAACCTGCCCTCATCATCGCAGTAGATGTCTCAAAGTCTATGCATACTAAAGACATCTATCCCACAAGGCTTACCTTGGCGGTGAAAAAACTTACAGACTTTTTAGCGCAACCAAACCATCTCCAAGTAGGTGTCATACTCTACGCCAAAGAAGCCTATATGCTCTACCCTCTGACACAGGAGAATACCCTTCTTTCAAAACTTCTTCACGATGTCAATCTCAGCCAAAACTTTGCACCCAACACAAACCTCTTTGCTGCTTTGCAAGCAAGTGAAAGCTTACTGCATACACACGCATCAAAACAGATACTTCTACTTAGTGATGGTGGCGCAGAGGTCTTAAGAGACAAAGAGTTAAACTACCTTCAGAGTAAACACATTTCGCTCTCCTCTTTGCTACTCTCGCCTAAACGTAATACTTCCATGCAAAGGTTATGTGAAAAGACTGGAGGGGTGAGTCTTTCTTATACATGGTCGAGTGAAGATATTACAGCTTTGCTTGGACATATTCAAAATCATGCCACAAAAGCAGAGACCTTTCACTACACATTGAGCCACAATAAAGAGCTCTACCCTTATCCACTTTGGCTGGCAATATTTTTCTTGATACTACTTTTCTTTCCTTTGAAAAATACTATGTTGACACTCTTTTTTACAATCCTCTTTGTACCTCAGGTAACTACACCACTTCATGCAGGGTTGTTTGATTTTTGGTACTTGCATCAAGCCAAAGTAGATACACAAAACAGAGCCTATAGCCAAGCCATAAAAAGTTATAAGAAACTGACTCCTGTACCAAAGGTTTACTACAATATAGCAACACTTCATTACTTGAAAAAAGAGTATATGTTGGCTATAGAAAACTATAAAAAAGCGTTAAGCAAAGAGAAGCTATACAATGCCAAGGTCTATTATAATATCGCTACGGCATACGTGCATTTGCATAAACTTTCTCATGCAAAAGAGTATTATACGAAGTCACTTTTACTCTATCCCTTATCGCAGACCAAAGAGAATTTGGTGCAGGTGGCAAAAGCATTAAAGTCAGAACGAAAAAACCTCCATAAAGCGTTTCAACAACTACACTTTAAACCGATAGTGCAGAACACTTTTGCGAAGGAAGCGACATTTTCAAACTATGCCGTCAAACTTGAGAAACTCATTCCCTCAGAAGAGGAACAGTGGTTTAGGCGTACAGAAAACCAAAAGTTCCAACCCTACTTAGAACGTATACCTACAACAAAAAGGAGTTTAGATGCAAACCTCTCTTTTTAGAGCCTTCCTGTGCCTACTGAGTTTTTATACTTTTTCTCATGCATATAGTTTTACATCAACACTTGACAAAACATCTTTTATGGTAGGCGAAAAGGCAACATTAGGCCTAAAATTTTGCTATGACAATCTTGAAGAGTATACCCTAGAAGAACCACAACTTTTAAACTTTAACGTAGCCCTACTTAGCGAGGAAGAGAAGCAAGAAACGAACACAACTGTTTGTCTGCATAAGCACTATGCACTGAGTGCAAAAAAAGCAGGTATGTTTACACTCCCTGCACTTAAAGCACACATAGAAAGCATACCGCCAAAGTACCAAGAACGATACAACAAAAACCACTATCTTCAAAAACTAGATATCTATACCAAGGCACTCCCTATAGAGGTTACCCCTTTACCTGAAGGGCTTAGTGTGACAGGAAACTACACACTTACAGCAAGTGTTAACAACACAGAAGTCCAAGCCCAAACGCCACTGCATTTGACTGTGTCGCTTAAAGGTGAAGGAAACATTGAAAACCTTGATTTTTTAACCCTCTCTATCCCTTACACCTTGATTTACTCACACAAAACAGAGGGACTCAGCAAAACATTTGACATCATCTCGGAGGCGAACTATACTATCCCTGCTATTGCATTGACCTACTTTAACCAAGAACAGCAAATGGTTGAGCGTATTCATACCGAGTCGTATCATATTACGGTGACTGGAGTATCGGTAAAAGAATCTAAAAGCATATGGGTACTTTTATTGGCTATTTATCTTGGTCTTTTTTACGTGGTATATCGTATCTTTAAGACGTTGTCTTTTATAGATGAGAAGAAGATACTTTTTAAACGTATTAAAAGTGCTAAAAATAAAGAAGCGTTACTTAAAGTGATTGCACCATATATGCATAAGAGTAAAGGGTTGGAGAGGTTGGTTTATAGAGTGGAAATGAGTGAGAGAAGTGCATTCAAAGGATTAAAAAAGGAAACTACAACTCAAATGCATCTTCTCACTCAGAATTCAAACAAATTCAAATAATTGCTTTTTTGGACAAGCAAGTACATTCTATTGTATTTATGTAAATTTAGTGTAAATTTTTATTTTATATTATATTTAGACTTATAGACTATACTTAAAAAAGTAATTGATAAAATAGAAAGGACGTGATAAATGAAAAAGATAATTTTACTCTTGGTAAGTACATTTACCCTCCTGCTAGCTGATGCACCCTCTTTAAAAGTAGTGTACGATTTAACCACACACAACCAAAAAGATTTTGAACGTAAAATACTCAAAGCTATCGTAACTAACAAGGCGTACTATGAAGGTAAACTCCAAGAACTTGATGTGACTGTAGTCATTCATGGTGGGGCGTACCGTTATTTTACTGTTGACCCAAGCAAGACAGAATATAAAACAGATAAAACACTGCTTGCTAACTATGCGGAGTTAAAAAAACGTATCAAATCTATGTCTGATACCTATGATGTAGAGTTTCTTATGTGTGAAGTTGGTATGTTAAAGCATGGGCTTAAAGCCAAAGATATAGTGAGTTACGTTAAAATAATTCCCAATTCAACCATAGGACTCATAGACCGTCAAAATGAGGGCTATGCATATATACCAGTAGGAGATTAATGATGGCAAACAATTCAAGACGAAACTTTTTCAAAGGGGCTGCGGCATTGGCTGCGATGCCTCTCATGGCTACAGAAGCTACACCCCAAAAACAAAATACACTCAAGCTCGTACACATTACCGATGCCCATATGGATATGGGTAATCCAGACACAGTAGAAGCTCTCGAAATGGCAGTAAGCTACCTCAATAAAAACTACCCAGACTTAGACTGTGTGTTGTTTGGTGGTGACAACTTTAACAATAACATGAAAGCAGATTCTGATGCACTGGTGTATAAAAAAATAGTAGAAAAACTACACTGCCCCGTTTACCATGTTCGCGGGAACAAAGAGTCAAACCCTGCCAATGATATGCAGATAGATTTGGCAGCATTTAAAAAACTTTTTATGTCTTACCCGGAGTTGACTGTTTCTGGAAAAGACTGGGCAGTTGAGAAAAATGGCACGCTTATTTTAGGGCTTGACAGCTGTATAGAGCATGCAAATAATGGTGAATTTACCAAAGAGACCCTTGCCTTTGCTAAAAAGATGCTTGATCTTGGCAAGCCAACCCTAATACTCAACCACCACCCTTACACGAACTACTGGTGTGGTACAGAGGAGAAAGATATCCACAAATATGTACTAGGAAACAGCAAAGAAACCATAGAAGCACTCTTTGACTACCCTAACCTTCTTGTCACACTCTCAGGACATAAACATATCGACAATATCAAGTTGATTAACAAGGTAAAAACTATTACTACTAGAGGCTTCATTCGTCCACTTGATTTAGATGAATACCCTATGCGCTATATTGAAATAGCTGGTAATGATGTGAGTGAAAAACTTATTTATACGATAGAAGATTAAACACTTATCGTAAAAGGAAAAAAGAATGTTCAAAAAAATGATACTCGCTACTGTGTTGGTAAGTAGTGCTTTACTCGCAGAAAATATACACTATGACTTTGAAAAAACAGATTTAAGTAAATGGCATACCTTTGGAAAATGGGAAATCACTACAGATGGTAAAGAGCACCGTGCTTCCATGATTCAAAGAAGTACGGGTAGTTTTAACCTCTGTTATACCAAAGACGTACATTTTACAGATGGAGACATTACAGTAGCGTTTAGAGCCAACACAGGACGCATAGACCAAGGTGGTGGAATTATGTGGAGAGTACAGGACAACGACAACTACTATGTTGCCCGCTTCAATCCACTCGAAGACAACTTTAGATTCTACATCGTACATGATGGTATGCGTAGTGAACTGGCTTCTGCTGATGTGAAACTCTCTTCAGGCTGGCACACGATGAAGATAGAACAAAAAGGAGATACCTTCAAAGGCTATATTGATGGTAAGCAATACCTAGCGTACAAAGATACGCACCTCAACAAAGCAGGAGGAATTGGCGTATGGACTAAATCTGATGCGCGTACCTCTTTTGATGATTTGACAATCACAACGGACAAATAGTATGAAGTACCTCATAGGGTTATGTTTTCTGCTACTTTTTACCGCATGTAGTAACAAAGAGCAAAAGAGTGTAACCGTTTATGTCTCAGAAGATCAAGTATTCTCAGAGCCTTTGCTGAAAGATTTTGAAAAAGAGACAGGCATTAAAGTCAATGCTATTTATGACACAGAAGAGTCTAAAAGTACAGGCGTGATGAACCGTCTCATTGCAGAGAAAAACAATCCTCAGGCTGATGTCTATTGGGCAAATGAGCCTATCCGTGCAGAAGTACTTAAGCAAAAAGGTATCTTAACCCCTTATCAGAGTCCCAATGCACAAGGCATCCCTGCAAATCTTAGAGACAAAGCATACTACTGGACAGGATTTTCTGCAAGGGTACGTGTGCTCATCGCGCAAAAGGGCTTAACAGATATCTCTCACTCTATTATGGCATATACGTTACCTTCCTTTAAAGGTAAAAGTGTCATTGCCAACCCTCTTTTTGGTACAACCACCGCACATGTTGCTGCACTGTTTACGCTTTGGGGAGAAGCAAAAACCAAAACATTTTTAGACCAGCTCAAAGCCAATGAGGTAAAACTTAGCACAAGCAACGGTGAAAGTGCAGACTTTGTTGCACATAAAAGTTACCTTTTTTCTCTGGTTGATAGTGATGATGCCGTCAGTCGTCTCAAAGCAAAAGAGCAAGTACAGATTATCTACCCTGACCAAGGAAAAGAGGAGATAGGTGCTTTTGTGGTGCCCAATGCTGTGATGCTTCTAAAACATGCACCACATCCTAAGACAGGGAAACAGCTCATAGACTACCTGTTAAGTAAGAAGAGTGAAGAGAAACTTGCTTTTGCTGACTGTGCACAAATTCCACTGCATCCTGATGTGCCGATGCCTTTGTATATTAAACCCATTGAACGCATAAAAGTAATGCCTGTTGACTTTGAAAAAGTAGCACAAAAGATGATAGACATACAACCCTACCTCAAAAAGTGGGTGCAAGAGTAATGACCCAACGCTATGCTTCTTATGGTTTTATTGGCATAGTTGTAGCGTTAGGACTTTTACCTGTGCTAAGTATGGTGGCACATACTTTTTATGATGCCTACGGTGTAACACTCTCGCATTATAAAGTACTCTTTACCCAACCTTCACTTGCTGGCAGTTTTTTTCATAGTTTGGGGTTGGGAGTGTTTGTTGCCACACTGACGACACTGGTAGGGACATCTCTTGGCATACTCTTTAGTAAAACAACACTGCTTTACCGTACAGTGTGGGTACTTTTATTGCTTATCCCTCTGCTCATCCCTCCTTATGTCTTAGCCTATGGGTGGTATACGCTTGTGGGTAGAGAGAGTATGTTAGGGCATTTTCTTTTTGGATTTTGGGGAAGTGCTTGGGTGCTCTTTTGTGTCTATCTTCCTATTCCTGTCTTGTTAACCATCCTTTTTTTAAGACAGATTAATCCTAAGTTGGAAGAGGCAGGACTACTCATTTGTTCTTGGTATGGTGTCTTATGGCATATCACACTGCCTCTTGTCAAGCCTGCACTCTATTTCTCTTTTTTATTGGTTTTCATTTTAACGGTGAGTGAATTGTCCGTGGCAAACTTTTTGCATTTTGACATTTTTCCTATGCAGAGTTTTATACAGTTCTCTGCCTTTTATGATTTTACCACAGCTACTGTCTATGCTATGCCATTGCTAGTGATTGTATTGGTTTTATTGGCTATCGTAGCGATACTTCTAAAACAGAGACCTTTGGCATTGAAGTCATATCGTTATCCTCTGATATTTCCTTTTAAGAGGATGCAGTTTCCTTTTCTCATAGCTATTGTGCTCTTGCTTGTCCTTATCATAGGCTTTCCTCTTTGGGGACTCCTTGTCCAAAGTAGTCTGCCTGATTTTATACAGGCATTGAAACAGGCTCTTTCCCCACTCACCCATAGCCTTGTGTATGCGACGGTAGGTGCTTTACTCTTGGTGATATTTGGCTTCTTTTCAGCTACGATTCTTGTCTATGAAAAAAGTAAAGGATGGCAGTTGTTAGACTTCACCCTACTTTTTCTTTTTATCCTCTCATCTACGGTACTGGGCATCGCACTTATTTTGTTTTGGAATACTCCCTATACCAATTTCATTTACACCACGCCACTTATTATCCTCTTAGGCTATCTGAGTAAAACGCTTTTTTTAAGCACTAAAATCATACAGATAAAACTCTCACAAATCCCATTGTCTTTCTTAGAAATGGCAGCATTAACGGGTGCATCCTACAGACAGATAGTCTCTTTTATTGTCTTGCCTCTAGCCAAAGATGCTCTTTTTATTTCTGGCATTATAGGGTTTATCTTTATCTTAAGAGAGAGTACCATTACCATGCTTGTAGCTCCTGCGGGTACTAGTACTTTACCTTTGTATATCCTCACCCAAATGGCAAATGGAAAACCTTCTACCATCGCGTCACTTTGCCTTTTGATGATACTTATGGTCCTCATACCCTTAGCTGCGTTAGTGTATTATTTTAAAAGAAAAAAGGTGCACCATGATTCAATGTAAGAATATCACACTATCCCAAGGTGAAAAAACTATTTTTAAAGATTTTTCTTTAGAGATAAAAGCCAAAGAACGTCTTGTCGTTGTGGGTGATTCTGGAGCAGGGAAAAGCACTCTTCTTAGGCTCATAGCTGGGTTTATTACCCCAGACAAAGGTGAGATAGTGATAGACACGCAATTGGTAACACAAGATAAAAATATCCTCATACCGCCTAACCAAAGAGACATCAGTATGATTTTTCAAGACTTAGCACTTTGGTCACACATGGATGTACAGGGCAATATAGCATTTGGACTCAAAATACAAAAAGTCTCAAAACCAAAGCGTCAAGAAAAAGTAAAAGAGATGCTTAATATGGTGGGGCTTGAAGGCTATGAAAAGCGTAGCATAGAGACGCTTTCGGGTGGAGAACAGCAACGTGTAGCGCTTGCCAGAGCACTTGCACTCTCTCCTAAAATCATTCTTATGGATGAACCACTTTCTAGCTTAGATACGTCACGGAACAAACAACTACGCCAACACATCGTCACGCTTCAAGAACGTTTAGGGTTTACATTGGTCTATGTGACACACAATGAAGAAGAGGCTAAGGAGATAGCCACAAAAATGCTTTATCTCTAAAGTGAGGGAAATTAACTGTTTTTATGCTCTTTGTCAATGAGTTTGAGGTATTTGACAGGGGTGACTTTTTTCATCTCTTCGGCCAACCATTGTATCTGGAACCATGCAGCACCTGAGTCACGTAGGTCAAAGTAGTTTTTGAGGCTTCTGATGTTAAATGTCACCACCATATCGACTTTCCAGTTGTCTGAGACAATGTGCTTAAACCCATCACCTACATTACGCTTTTTCTTCCCGCACTCCAAAGCATCATAGAGTGCTTGGGCATTACCTTTAAACTCTTCTATAAAAGGCAGAGAAGATTTGGCAACTGCATTTTTGAGGTACTCCTCATCACGTGTGTACTGAAACATAAATTTATCATAAATGGAACGTATCTCTATCTCCAAATAATCTTTGTCAGTAATAACAAAAAGATTTAGAGCCAACACTTTGTCTAAAAAGAAAGCAAAACCATCTTCACTCTCTTGGGATGCAGTAAAAGCATTAATCACAGACGACATCGTGTAACGTGTAGATCGTACAGAGATAGCCTGAAGTCTGTGCCGTGCATGTTCTTGCAATACACCTCTACTTGTGCCTTGAATTAAAAAACTCAGTGTTGCATGTTCGATGATGGAGTGATGGTGATGCACCCATGCAAGGTTACTTAGAAGTTCGGAATCATCGATGGCATTAATGGCATCGGTGTCCATAGAGGTCATAGCATTTTTCACACAGCTGTTTTCAGAGTTTTCAAAAGAGTCGTAACAGGTACGTGCTGCTATCTCAGCGACACCCAGACCAGACTGTTGCAATAGGGTTACTTTTGGTTTTTCATACTCTATGTGATACTTTGTTATTTTTTCCATTTGACTCACCTACCATGCTATGTTTATTTGCTACAATTATAGCAATATTATTTAAAGGTACAGTATGAAGCCAAATGAGCGTTTTCACAGCTTTGAAGAAGATTTTAGAGACCCTTATGCAAGAGACCGAGACAGAGTTTTACACTGTTCATCATTTAGACGTTTGGAGTATAAGACACAGGTTTTTCTTAACCATGAGGGCGACTACTTTCGTACACGTCTTACCCATTCACTTGAAGTCTCCCAGATAGGGCGTACGCTTTCACGTATGCTAGAGCTTAATGAAACCCTAGCAGAAGTTATCGCTCTCTCTCACGACTTGGGGCATACCCCTTTTGGGCATGTAGGTGGAGATGAACTGGACAGACAACTTAAAGCCGATGGCAGACCTTTAGGGTTTGAGCATAATTTCCAGTCTTTTAGAGTACTTACTAAACTCGAAAAACGTTACAAAGACTTTGATGGACTTAACCTTACCTTCGCTACGCTAGAAGGTGTGATGAAACACTCTTATCCTTACAAAAAACCTTTTTTAAAAGATTTAGATACACGTTTTAATTTAGACAAACACCCTAGCCTAGAAGCGATGGTAGTAGACCATGCCGATGAGATAGCCTATACATCTCATGACATTGATGACGGTATCAAGTACGGACTTATTACCTTTGATGACCTGCTCCAAGATGCGCTTTGTTTACGCGTTGACGAGATGGTACAACGCGAAGGTGTGCGTAGAGGTGAAAAACTCTACCGTCATCGTTTTGTAGCAGGGCTTATTAAACTGCTTGTAGAAGATTTTATTGCCCATTCAGAAGAAGGTGCAAAAAAATATCGTCAGGCAAACCCTATAGTTGCCACACTAGATGCAAGCCAAACACTTCCTGTCGGCTTTTCAAATCAGACAGCGACAGAACTAAAAAGACTTAAAAAACTGCTTTTTAGCAGACTCTATACCCATGAAAAAATAGCCCGAAAAATGTATGCTGGAAAACAGTGTATCAAAGGTCTCTACAAGGCTTTTAGAGACGACAATGACCTCTTGCCTCCACATCAAAAAGAGCTTTTTGAGACACGCAAAGAAGAACGTGTTATCGCAGACTACATTGCAGCCATGACCGACCGTTATGCGATGAAAACGTATCATGAGATTTATGGGTTGTCCTTGTAAAAGCATAAGAAAAATCTATACTATAGTAACTTTTAGGTATAATTCGCGCAAATTTATAAGGTTCACCCCTTAATTTCAGGAAATATTATGCAAAAAATTAAAAACATTGCCGTCATCGCGCACGTTGACCACGGTAAAACAACACTTGTTGACGAACTCCTCCAACAGTCTGGTACCTATGAAGCACACCAAGAAGCAGAAGAGCGTGCAATGGACTCAAACGATATTGAAAAAGAAAGAGGAATTACAATTCTTTCTAAAAATACAGCTATTACCTATGGTGATCACAAAATCAACATTATCGATACTCCGGGTCACGCCGATTTCGGTGGTGAAGTGGAACGTGTTCTTAAAATGGTAGACGGTGTACTTCTTCTAGTAGATGCACAAGAAGGTGTTATGCCTCAAACTAAATTCGTTTTGAAAAAAGCGATTGCCTTTGGTCTTATCCCAGTAGTTGTTATCAACAAAATAGACAAAGACGGTTCAGACCCAGAGAGAGTACTTGATGAAGTGTTTGACCTTCTCGTTGCACTTGACGCAAATGAAGACCAACTTGAATTCCCAGTACTTTATGCAGCAGCTAGAGATGGGTATGCAAAATGGGAAATGGAAGATGAAAGCAAAGACATGACACCATTGTTTGAGGCTATCATCGAGAAAGTACCTTATCCAGTAGGTTCACCAGATGCTGATACACAAGCACAAGTATTTACACTTGACAACGACAACTTTGTAGGACGTATAGGGATTACACGTATCTTTAATGGTAAAGTAAAAAAAGGTGACGAGTACCTACTTGTAAAAGCAGATGGATCTAAAACTAAATCACGTATCTCTAAACTCATCGGATTTAAAGGTCTTGATAGATTTGAGATAGCTGAAGCAGAAGCGGGTGACATTGTAGCTATTGCAGGTTTTGCAGACATTGATGTAGGTGACTCTATTTGTGACAAAACAAACCCAGTAGCACTTGACCCTATGCACGTTGAAGAGCCTACACTTTCAGTCATCATGTCTGTAAACAACGGACCTCTTGCTGGTCAAGAAGGTAAGCACGTTACTTCAAACAAAATCCAAGAGCGTCTTGAAAAAGAGATGGAAACAAACATCGCTATGCGTATGGAACCTATGGGAGATGCGTCTTTCAAAGTTTCTGGTAGGGGTGAACTCCAAATCGGTATTTTGGCAGAAAACATGAGACGTGAAGGTTTCGAGTTTATGCTAGCACGTCCAGAAGTTGTTACTAAAGAAGAAAATGGTGTAAAGATGGAGCCATTTGAGCACCTAGTAGTAGATGTTCCAGAAGAGTTCCAAGGTGTTGCCATTGAAAAACTAGGAAAAAGAAAAGCGAACATGACTTCTCTTAACCCTATGCCAGACGGTACAGTAAGACTTGAATTTGAAATCCCTGCACGTGGTCTTATTGGTTTCCGTTCAGAGTTTTTAACTGACACTAAAGGTGAAGGTATCATGAACCACTCATTTTTAGAGTACAGAGCTTATACAGGATCAGTGATAAGTAGAACACCAGGAGCGCTTGTTTCTATGGATGATGGTGAAGCAGTAGCCTTCTCCATCTTCAACCTTCAGTCACGTGGTGTCATGTTTATTAGCGCACAGGAAAAAGTATATTCTGGTATGGTTATCGGTGAGTCTGCAAGACCAGGTGACTTAGACGTGAACCCACTTAAAGGTAAAGCACTGACAAACATGAGAACATCAGGTACAGATGAAGCCGTGAAACTAGTAACACCTAGAAAAATCACTCTTGAGTCTGCGATGGAGTGGATAGAAGAAGATGAGCTTATCGAGATTACACCAGAGTCTATTAGAATTCGTAAGAAATCTTTGGATCCAGTGGTGAGAAAGAGAATGGCAAGAGATAAGAAAAACTCAAAATAGTTCTTTTATTTCTCTGCATCTTCGGCTGAATGGGCTCGTTCCATTCGGTCATTTACTTAACGTAAACTCTCTCACTTCACTAACACCCCTTCAACCAAATCTACAGCAAACTAAAAGACTATTTAAGTTTTGGAAGTTTTAGTTCATCCCTTATTCTATATTTTACTAGCTCAATTAATTCATTTAATGCGTTTGTCGCGTTCTTCCCATCATTAGACATGATAGAGTTCTGGCAAGAATTTAATAAGTCTATTTCGTCTTCAAAACCATAAAGTTGAAAGTTAATACTTGCATCATTAAATTTTTTGACTAGTGCTTGGTCATCAATAAAAGGATTAGAAGACTTAGCCAATGATAAATAAACTGGTATAAATGAATGAAGTGCTTCTAATCTATACTCAAGTCTTTTCTTCGCAATCTCATGTCTTCGTTTAAAATAATTATTTACCATCCAACCTATTATTGCTAAACAAGCTGATATAAGTATTGATATATTAATTGTTGTATCTATTCCCATAATCTAATCCTTTGATGTATTATTTACTCTCAACCCCGTCACCCAAGCCCAGTGAAAATTAAACCCTCCCCTATCTCCATCCACATCAAGTATCTCTCCTGCAAAGAAAAGGTTGTCTATAAGTTTTGACTCCATGGTTTGTGGGTTTACTTCGCTGGTGTTTATCCCCCCTGTGGCTACTTCTGCACTCTTGAAGCCTTTGGTATCATTGACAGAGAGTTTGAGGTTTTTGATGGTGTGTATGAGTTTGTTTATCTCTTTTCTGTTTAGTTCTTTTTCTAACTTGACTCTACTTTTTGACTGTTCTAAAATGATGGCTATGAGCTTTTTATTAAGAACACCTTGCAGCCATAACCCTATGGGTTTTTCACTCTCCTGTTTTACTCTGGATAGTAACAAGTTAGTGAGTTTTTCTTTACTGTACTCAGGCATGAGGTCAAGGCTAAGTTCGCAGTAGTCGAAGTTGGCTAGTCTGGTACTTACTTCACGGCTAAGGTCAAGTATGGCTAGTCCAGATATGCCGTAGTTGGTGAAGAGTAAATCACCCTTTTTTTCTGTAATGTATTCGCCATTGGCATAAAGCTTGGCAAGCCCTGCTACTTTTACCCCTGCACACCCTTTAACCCAAGTCTCTTCAGAGCAGAGTTGTACAAGACTTGGATGACGAGGTACAAGCGTATGCCCCAACTTCGTAGCAAAGGCATACCCTGAGTTAGAGCCTCCTAGTTGTGGGGCGGCAGGAGAGCCAGAGGTAAGCACAAGTTGCGTACAACTTTTTGCACCCTGTGAGGTTTCCAAAGTAAAGGTGTCACCCTTTTTATCTACACTTGTTACTGCACAGTCACAAACTATCTCCACCCCTACCCTTATGGCTTCATACTCAAGAAGTTCTACGACTGAGGAAGCTTGTAAAGACATGGGAAACATCTTCCCCTCTTTGCCCTCCTCTAGCTCTAGCCCCAGTGATGTGAAAAACTTTTCTACCACCGGAAAGTCATACCCCTCTAAGACTTCTGCTACAAAGTCATGGTTTTGTGAATGAAAACGGTTTAGGTTGATGTATCTGTTGTCAATGTTACATTTTCCATTACCAGAGACAAGAATTTTTTTACCTATTTTGTTGTTCTGCTCAAGCAGAGTAACCCTCTGCCCTGCCCTAGACCTTGCAATAGCCGCCACCAAACCCGCAGCTCCTGCCCCGATAATTATCATCTTTTCATTATTCATACGATATTATAGCCCAAAAGAATTATAAGGATTACCCCATGTCAGCATTAGTAGAATTTAGTATGTTCCCTACCGAACAAACCCAAAGTAAAAGTGCCTTTGTAGCACGTGTCTTAGACATTGTAGATAAAAGTGGACTAGCCTATCAACTCACTCCTATGGGGACACTTATAGAGGGTGAAACAGTTGAAGAGGTATTAGCAGTAATCAATCAAGCGTATGAAGAGTTACAAAAAGATTGTGGACGTGTCTATAGTTCTATTAAGATAGATTGGCGTGAAGGACCAGTCGGTAGGCTGGGTAAAAAAGTAAATTCTGTAGAAAAAAAGTTAGGTAGAAAGCTCAATTCATAATATAGTTACTTTTAGCTATAATACGCGTAATTTTTTTTAAGGAATGACCATGATGTGTGCAGAACGAATGCAACGAATTATACAAGCAATTATCTTAGGGCTAATTCTTGGATTGGCTGGCTCTGGACTCTTTAAGATAGCATTTCTTGTGACTGTTGCTATGATGGCTATGCTTTTTGTTGCAGGACTTACAGGTTTTTGTCCAGGACTTATGATACTCAAAAAAATATTTCCACCATGTAAGTGCGAAGAATAAAAGGAAAAATAATGTCAGATATTTCATATAAAGATGCCGGTGTAGACATCGATGCAGGTAATGCGTTTGTAGAAGCCATCAAAAGTGATGTAAAGTCTACTTTTGATAGCAATGTTATTGGAGGTATCGGTTCCTTTGCAGGTGCATATGCGCTTCCAACAGGATACAAAGAACCGGTTATTCTCTCTGCTACAGATGGTGTAGGAACAAAGCTCCGTGTTGCTATAGAAAGTGGACGATTAGACACGGTAGGTATCGACCTTGTTGCAATGTGTGTAAACGACCTTATTTGTAACAACGGTACACCGATGTTTTTCCTTGACTACTATGCAACAGGAAAACTTCTTCCTAAAAATGCAAAAGATGTGGTAGCAGGTATCGCTGAGGGGTGTAGACGTTCAGAGTGTGCGCTTGTAGGTGGTGAAACTGCTGAGATGCCAGGGATGTACTCAGATGATGACTTTGACTTAGCAGGGTTTGCAGTAGGTATCGCAGAACGTTCTGAGATGGACACCGTGGCAAATGTAAAAGAGGGACAAGTACTCATCGCGATGCCAAGTTCAGGAGTACATTCAAACGGGTATTCTTTGGTAAGAAAAATCTTCTTTGACAAGCTAGGAATGGACTTAGACACTGAGTTTGAAGGTAAACCATTGGTAGATACTTTACTAGAGCCAACACGTATCTATGTAAAAGAGTATAAAGCCAATAAACAGTACGTAAAAGCCTTAGCCCACATCACAGGTGGGGGAATCGTAGAAAACCTTCCACGTGTCCTTCCAGAGGGTATGAGAGCGATTGTAAACAAGGACAGCATAAGAGTTTTACCTATCTTTGAATTTATGTCTCAATATGTGGCTGAAGATGAGATGTTCAGAGCCTTTAACATGGGTGTAGGAATGGTATGGGTCGTTGAACCAGAAGATGTAGATGCTGTGCTTGCAAATACAGATGGTTATGTCATTGGAGCCTTGGCAAAAGGCGAAAAAGGTGTTGACTTAGTCTAGTTTATTTCACTATACCTTTGACGAAACGGCTTCGTTTCGTTCGGTCACATACCATATGTATGCTTCCTCTCTCCACTCACGCCATTAGAGCAAATCTACAGTAAACTAAACCGACTAAGAATTTTACTGGATGATTTATACTATTCTTTATTCGGGTTTTTCGCAAACCCCTTTAGCGATACATTCTCTATCTAACTCTCCAGATTTCCACTTTTTCAAATACTCCGTAAGATTTTCTTGTACATCACCTTGTAACATATATAGTCCTATAAGGTTTGGTAGTGCCATTGAAAGTATGAGTAGATCAGAGAAGTCGAGCAGGGCAGAGGCACTGGTGACAGATGCCATTACGGTAAATGAGATAAAAATAAGTTTGTAAAGAAGGGTATATTTTTCTCCAAACAGGTATGTCCAAGAACGCTCTCCATAGTATGACCATGAAATCATCGTCGAAAAGGCAAACAGTACGATGGAAAAAGAGAGGATAACGGGGAACCAGGAGATAACCGTACCATACGCTGCAGCAGTAAGTGCAGCACCTTGTTTGGCAGCCACCAAGTCAGCAAAAGCACCATGTGCATCATAGACGCCAGTAGTTACGATGACAAGGGCAGTCATAGTACAGATAACGATGGTATCGATAAAAGGTTCATAAAGTGCAACCATCCCCTGACGTACAGGGTACTTTACTGAAGCCGTAGAGTGGACAATGGCAGCAGACCCGATACCAGCTTCAGAAGAGAATGCCGCACGCTTAAAGCCTTGAACGAGTACCCCAACAAGTCCACCAGCTGCAGCAGTAGGAGCAAAGGCTTCATGAAAGATGGTACTGATAGCATGTGGTACCATAGGTGCATTCACTATGAGTATCCAGAGTGATGCGGCTAAATAGATAAATACCATCGCCGGTACTATCTTCTCTGCCGTTTGTGCGATACGTTTAATGCCTCCTATAATCACAAAACCAACCAATGTAGCCATAATTAACCCAAAGACAATAGGGTAGGTAGCGAAGAAAGGAACTCTGTCAGAAAGTGCCCCCATTGCTTGAGAAGTTTGAAAGGCATTTCCTGCACCCAAAGAACCACCAATGGCTAAGACAGAAAAGATGATGGCAAGTACTTTCCCAAGCTGAGTATGCCCTTTAGAAGCAAGCCCTTTGGAGAGGTACTGCATCGCCCCACCCATGATGCGCCCATCTGGTCTTTTTTCACGGTAAAGTTGGGCTAGGGTAACCTCTGTAAACTTAAGTGTCATCCCAAAAAATCCTGCCAATATCATCCAAAAGGTAGCCCCTGGACCACCAATAGCAATGGCAATAGCAACCCCTGCGATGTTTCCTAGCCCAACGGTTGCAGAAAGCGCAGTGGTTAGAGACTGAAAAGGTGTGATTTCTCCTACGTCATCGGCTGTTTTGTATTGACCTGTGATGATTTTATAAGCGTGAGAAAACATACGTACATTAATAAAGCCAAAACGAAAGGTAAGAAATACCCCTCCCACGATGAGCCACGCCACAATAAAAGGCATACTTGAGCCTTCTATTTGTCCAAAAAATACGTCAAAGAAAAACACTGAACCTAAAATACTATTGATTTGTTCGAAGATACTATTCATCATACTTCCCTATCTTGTAGTTGCAAATATTATACTCATTCAGAGGTAAAGAGCCTCTAAAATAAACTTTTTTTATTTTTTTTCGTAAATCTATTGACAAATAGAAACCTTTTGACTATAATTGCACTCCATTTTCAAATGAGTCTGTTTGAAAATATAGGAAAAACGGAGTGTAGCGCAGTCTGGTAGCGCACCTGGTTTGGGACCAGGGGGTCGAAGGTTCGAGTCCTTTCACTCCGACCATTTAGATATTTAACATTTAATAATAAGTAATTTTAACTATGGTAGGCGTAGTTCAGTTGGTAGAGCGCCAGTTTGTGGTACTGGTTGTCGCGGGTTCGAGTCCCGTCGCCTACCCCATAATTAG
>JALXBG010000030.1 GCA_026991605.1 Sulfurovum sp. | reverse complement strand
ATGTTTGGTTCAGAAGAAGCTTCTATAAAACGCTGTAGAATGCTAAAATCAATAAAAGGAACCACAAATAACTAACTATTTCCTAAAATGTATTAACTTAAACCTGTCTCCCATCATTGTGGGTGCGATAAGTGTTTTGATTTTATCGGCTTCAGACGCGTAACGTGCCTGTGTCGTTTGTTTTGAAAACTGTTCTAAAATATCTATAATCCCAAAACGTATCAAAGCACGTGCCTGTGTCTCGTACACTAGTTCCTTAAAGCCTGCATCTACAAACGCTTCACTGACATGCCCAAAGTTTACATCATAAGTAATGTCATCTTTTTTATATGACTCTGCAAGTACCAAATCATCATCAAAAAGAGGAAATGTCTCATGGCTTCTATAGACACGTATGGAAAAGTCATTACGTACATACTTCTCACCATAGTCAAAGGTTACAAAATCACAGTGCTTGATACCCTCAGCCATCTCTGAAGCAAAGGCTTCATATCCCACAGCTATCTCACCTTGTGTAAGGTGATGCTTCTTTGCCCAAGTTAAAGTCTCTTTACTTGCTTCGTCCCATACTATCTCATCGTCCTGTACTAGAGCCAATTTTTTATCTTTTAAAAGCTCACAAGGAAAGGCATCAAATATCTCGTTAGCAACCACAAAAGCATACTCTACTCTCACATCTGCAATGTCATCAAAATACGTAATCTGTATATCATCACCAAAGCGTTGTTGTATGTAAGCAAGTTGCGCTTTTCGCACTTCAGGCTGACGTTCCACAATACCAAACTTTAACGTCTCTACCAAAGTAGGGTCACAGGTATAAAGCCACTGTATCATGTCGCAGAGCAAGTACCCTTGATGTGCTCCTATTTCAATGAGCCAACCGTTTCTATCGGCAATACCCTCTTTAAGCAATGTATAAAAATGGTTTGCAATACTCGCACCAAAAAAGCTACTTGTACTCACGGCAGTATAGAAGTCTCCCCCTTTACCTATGGCTTTAAACTGTTTATAGTACCCTTCTTCACCATAAAGCCATTCGTTCATATATTCACTAAAGTACATTTTCTACCCTAACATAAAGTTTAAGCAGGTGTATCTGTTTATCTATCTTGTATATCTGCTGGTCTAACTTACGAATATTTAAAGAGTTGTGCATAATATCTGCATCAAGAGATGTCTTCTCTCCAGCTTGCACAAGATTTTTTGTTACATTAAATAGATTTTTATAAATCTTTTCATCTTTTTGTGCCAATGCAATTTTTTTATCTAGAACCTGCAGGCTGTTGTATATCCATTGATACTCTTCATCAACGGTCTCTTGGCGATCCAATACCTGTACCGCTGCACGTAACTTTTCAACTTTACTTGCCTCAATATCGGCAAAGGCATTCACATTTATAGGCATAGAGACACTAAAACCATAATTATAATACTGCTCTTGTAACGTAGAACTAGGACCTACAAACAAAGGATTAATATCTCCATTGATATACTGTCCTTGAAGTGAAACGGTAGGAAGATATTTTGCCCATGTTATTTTTTCTTTATAATTAGAAACTTCTGCACGCAAACGGTCTGTTTTTAAATCAAGATTATCATTATTGTATTTTTCCCTGCTAATCAACTTCAATTTAGGTAATTTGAGTTTTGCTGGGTGTTTGCTACTTAACAAAGAAAATCTCTGTTTCAACTCCAAAAGTTTAAGTTCCATTTCAAGCAATGAGGCTTCATCCTGACTCTTTTTCAAAATAGCTTGGTCTAAAAAACTACTATCAAGTAATCCTGCATCATAGCTGTCTTTTTTCTGATGTATATCGATAGTATCATTTTTAATCAAAAGTCGCATTTTCTTTTGTTCGAGTTTTGTTTTTTTTAAATTAAACAAAATACTCACAGCATCCCCAATAAGCTTACGTTTTTGAAGTAGTATATCACTATGGTTCGCACTACGTAGAGCTTGCGAATATTTGATAGCATAATAAATACCACCAGAACGAAAAATAGGCTGGTCAATACTCACAGTAAAAGTTCCAGTGTTAATAGTCCTGTCACCAAACTGTGTTGTATAATTTTTACTATAACGCAACTGTATAGGGTTTATCCAACTCTTAGAGAGCTTGTCACTCTCTAACTCATTTGACTCAAACTGGTAGTCAAAAAGCAAAGCTTTATTGTCAGAGAGGATATCCCCCAACGCATCTGCATGGACTAAAGAGGCTAGAAAACTACAGAGTATTAAGTACTTTTTCAAAACGCTTGAACCCTTCATCTATTTCATTTTTTGTAATGGTAATACTCGGCAAGAAACGCACTGTATTACGCCCAGCTTTGAGTACAACTAACCCTTCTGTCATAGATTTTTGAATAATACTTCCTTGAATCTCCGCACTCTTGGCACGAAGCCCACGCATAAGACCAAGTCCTACTTCTTTTTCAAAAAGATTTCCATATTTCTCTACAATCTCTTTCAACTTAGCAGAAAAGTAAAGCAGTGTCTCATCGATACGTCCATTATCATACATAGTTTTTAACACATCTAACACAGCAAGCCCCGCAGCAGTACTCAAGTAGTTACCTCCAAAAGTACTCCCATGGTCTCCCGCACTCAGTACCTCTTTATGCTTTGTCATCACAGCACCTATAGGTACACCACCGCCAAGTCCTTTAGCAAGTGTGATAATGTCTGGTTCTATCTCATACAGATTTGAAGCCAAAAACTCACCTGTTCTATACACACCTGTTTGTACCTCATCAACGATGAGTAAAATCTCTTTTTCTTTCAAATGCGCTTCAAGTTTTTGTATCTCCTCTTTTTCAAAAGGCTGTACACCACCCTCACCTTGTACAAGCTCTATCAGTACGGCTACTGTTTCATCATCTATGGCTTTATAGACGTCGGCTATAGATTTCTCATAGCTAAACCCAGCAGGGTATGGTGAAAAATTCGGTGTATGAAAACTCTCTTGTCCTGTGGCTTTTACTGTCGTAATGGTACGTCCATGAAATGAGTGTTCAAGGGTTATGATCTTATATCGCTTCATCTCAAACTTTGTCTCACCATACTTGCGCGCTATCTTTATAGCTCCTTCATTTGCTTCAGCACCAGAGTTTGCAAAAAAGAGTCCCATATCATAGCCTGAAAGTTCCACTATTTTTTGTGCCAGTTTCGCTTGTGGTTCTATCACCTGCAAATTAGAGATATGAATGATATTTTTCGCCTGTTCACAAATAGCAGTCGCCAACTTCTCATTACCATGTCCCACAGAGTTTACCCCTATGCCCGAAGCAAAATCTATATAGTCATTTCCCTTGTCATCATAAAGTGTAGAGCCCACACCCTTTACAAAGTTGGTATAGTTACGTGCATAAGTTTGGAGTACATATTGTTTGTCTTGTTGTTCTAAATTCATTTATTATCCTTCTACTTTTTTCAATGTTACTTTCACTTCCTGATAACAGGCATTTTTACCTTCGTTGCTAACCAAAGATGGAGTAAGCATATTAACACCTAGGGTATTGCTTGGTACCACCAAACAGTTATGCCTCACATCTTCACTGCATACAACATCAAGTATAACCTCTCCATACTCTGAGACTAACTTTACCTGAGTGCCCTCATCATAGCCTAAGTTAGGATGCAAATACACTTTTGTGTCTCTTTTAAATTGTGTATTGAGAGCCTTATTTGTTTTAGGCGTAAGCAGCCAAAGGCGTTCATCTGTAAGCTGGTTTTTCTTACTTGTTCGTACCTTCGTCAAAGACTTGGTGTTGATAAAGTCATCATCATAGTCCTCTATAAATTCAAACTCGTCATCGCCATCTTCACCAAAGCCCTCTTCATATGGCACAGATTCATGGGCAGGCGAGAGATATCCATTTTCACCCTCTTCACATTGTGATAACCAAGCATCTATGTAAGATGCTTCACTATCCAATCCTTCAAAACCAAGTAGCTCAAACATTTTTTTTGTAAAGTCATACTCACTGATACCGATATCACTCTCTACAATATGATTGACTTTATGTACATGATGATGTCCGTAAGGGAGTATCACATCCTCTTTTTCAAAAAAGTTTTTTGCAGGGATGACAATGCTCGCTCGCTTCGATGTCTCGTTATCATAGAGTCCAAAGTAGATGAGATTTTCTACTTGGTCAAGTGCTTCACATACACGTGAAGTATCGGGCATAGACTCTGCAGGGTTACCTCCTTGTACCAAAACAGTATCGAAGTCAGAAAAGTCTGTCACTACTTTAGAAACTGTTTTACATGAGACAGAAAAAGGACTTTCAAATCCTAACTGTGAATTCCCAAGGTAATGCACCCCTGAACCCTCTTGCCCAAAGAGTCCAAGCAAGGCAGCCAATGAGTCTATAGCATGGAGTGTAGAAGCACCCGTAGAATACTTTTGTACCCCTGTGCCTATCAAAAATACCACTTTTTGGTCACGTAAATAGTTCAATACATGCCCAATTTCACCCAAGTCTGTACCGATATACTGCAAAATAGGCTTGATACGGTGTTCTTGTGTAAAGTCATAAAAATCTTCATACTCTGAAGCAAACTCTTCTAACCACTCTGTATCTTGTGAGTCTTCCATATAGATAAAGCGTGCCAACATAATGGCAAGGTAGTAGTCTGTACGTGGCTGTATCTGCATATGAATATCTGCTTTTTTAGCGATAGCAGTCTTCACAGGGTCAATCACCACTAGGTTTTTGCCTTCTAAAAACGGCATCATATGCGCATTGGTCACAGTGACATTCCGTCCCCAGATAACAACCGTATCTGCTTTGGCTATCTGCTCGTATGGTAAAGTCTTGTTTATACCTCTACCTTCAACTATACCTGCATCACCCGCACCATCACACAGACTTCCATGAGTAAGTTTTCCACCTACCTTTTCCATCAAGAGGTTACTTACTTCTTGCATAACACCTCTGTTTCCAGAACCTCTCCAGAGTAGAGACTTAGTATCTTTAAACGCATCTGCTGCAGCTTTCAACGCTTCATCTAAACTTACCTCGTTACCATTCACACGAGGCTGTGTAATGCGCTCTTCCTTATGGATACTTTTGTTAAGGAGTGTACACAAGGCACCATTGCCTGTAGGATGTGTGCTGTCACCTTTTATGTGTGTGACACCATCTTCTATAAGTATCTTGCAAGTATCATAACAGTCCAATACACAGGCCGTTGTTTTCGCCATTATTTTATCTCCACTTTAAGCAATTTTGAAAAAGTATCTTTCGGTGCATCGATATAAATTTCTGCTCTATAAGATGAGATAAACTTCTCATCCGCTACCTTCCACACTTTATCAATCTTATACGCTGTTTTCTCTCCATCGAGATAGACACTCTTTGCCTCTAAGTTTTTCAACTCTTCAGGTTCTAAAAAAAATACCAACTTTGCCTTATGCATATCCATCACTTGCACCAAGACAGAACCAGGCGCAACAAAATCACCTTTTTGTACCATCATTTTGTACAAATATTTATCGTGAAGTACCAAAGATTTTTTTGCTATAGTATCTTCTAGCTGTGCTATTTTATAGTGTATATCAAGTATCTGTTTTTCAAGATTCACTATCTTCTCTTTTATACCAAGATATTGTGTCTTCGCAGAAGAAAAGGCACTAAACGCTGCGTCTTTTTGTGTTTTTGATGCAGTTGCAAGTTTGTTTATACGATTATAATAGCCCTCTTGACGTTCCACAGTACTCTCTAAACTTTTTGCAATGTCCGTGTTAATATCATGCATCTGATGTAATAATGTCATATTTTTTTTAGAAGACTCAAGGTTCACTTTATCTAGTGCATCATCTATATACACAATCCGCTTGTCATGTACCATGGTACCTTCTGCACTTAAATCAACATTAAGCACCAAACCACTCACTGCTGACTTCATCATAATGCTTTCAAACGGCTCTATTTTTGCATAATGCACTGCTGCAAATATCCACAAAGGAGATAAAAATAATAGTAAAATTTTCATACGTGTTCTTTTTTGATTGATTATAGCAAAATCCTATTAATGATACCCTCATTATGCTCTTAAGATACTTCTATATCCTTATGCAACAAAACCTTTTAATGAGGACACTCCAACTTATACATGTTATAATATATTCAAAACAACAAGGCAACCCATGGGCATCGAAATAGAACGTAAATTTCTCATAGACACAGACAAGCTACCACCACTGAGCAACGGCTACACCATCAAACAAGGCTATATCCAAACGCTAGACCACACCACAGTCAGAGTACGCATACGCAATCAAGATGCTTTTCTTACCATCAAAGGTAAAAGTGTAGGAGCAAGCAGGCTAGAATTTGAGTACCCCATCCCACTGCAAGATGCCAATGACATGCTGGACACGCTTTGTCAAAGCTCGTTGATAGAAAAAACACGTTATTTGGTAGAGCATGAGAGGCATATATGGGAGATTGATATTTTTGAGGGGAGTAACAAAGGTTTGGTTGTAGCAGAAGTAGAGCTAGACAGTGAAGAAGAAGCCTTTACTTTGCCAAGTTGGGTAACCAAAGAGGTTACCGATGACATCAGATATTTTAATTCACATCTTGTGGAGAATCCGTATTGTAATTGGTAACCGTAGGCCGGGGTGTCCTCTCCCCGACATGAATTTGAATTTAAAGGTGCGTTAGCAAGTGCACCATTATATAATCAAAATAAAAATTTATCTAAATAGTATAGACTAGTGAATGCTAATAGTATAGGTAAAGCAAATTCAAAAATAAAACTTATCCATTTTTTCATATTTATAATACTCTTTATCGAGTGATTTTTAATTAATCTAGACTGTTCATTGATACTATCAATATCATCCCATGTCTCTTTTCGTTGTGCTTCTTCATATTCAATTTGATTTTCACTTTTCCAGTAATAATCTTCTATGGTTGCTCCACCAAATTCACCTTTAATATTTTTTGTTTTTTTTTGAACTATTTCTTCAAAATTATACTCTTGTAATTCCAATATGGAATTCATAAAAAAATATACCAACATAATAAAAGTTGCTATAAAAATAAACCATCCTAATGTTTTATCATGTTCACTTAGTTTCAATCCAATAACTGTAAAATTATGTGGTATAACCTCTGTTATACCTATAAATAAAGAAACACTTGATAATAGAACTAATTTTGTTCTTAGTTTTAATGTCTGTTCTGAGAAAATTGTTCTATCCATTATTTACCTTTATATATCTTAGTATAAGTAAATGATACTAATTTACCTATCCACCCACTTAAAAATATCCATAACCTTAATCCTATCATCTTCTATTTTATAGATAGCCGTATATCCCATAAAAACCAAATCTCTATAGCTCTCGCTTTTATGATATACCGAAGCCCGATACATTTTAGGATTTTCTATAACCAATTCAAATTTCTTTTTGAGTTCTTTTTTAAATAGTTCAGAGGCAGATACTTTATCTTCTGCTATGTATGTTACAATATTTTTCAAAGCAATACGAAATTGCTTCTCATAAATAATCTTCATCGAATTAACTTACGCCCATCTCTTTCCAAAAGATATCATGCTCTTCATAGTCTGCATTTTTTTCTGCATTTTCAAGACGCTGTGATACTTCATCTTTACTACTCACCATAAAACTTTTAGAAACATCATCTTTTATAACCATTTTTTCAATAATACCATCTTTAAGAGAATTCAAATACTGTAAAAAGAAATCTGCATTTTTCTCATTTATATCTAATTGTATCTGCAAATGAACTCCTTTTTTATTTATTATACCTACTTTTCTTTACCAAGCCAAACCTTCAAACTCTCCACCTGCTCCAAAGTCCTAACAGTAGCCGTACCACCCTCAGACATTCTAGCATTCATAGAAGCTCGGTTGTC